>CAZPSR010000065.1:0-7484 GCA_964589135.1 uncultured Syntrophomonas sp. | reverse complement strand
TTACAGGACCACAATGTGCTGCTTTACAGCACAATTAAGGAAGCCCTTACAGGACTACAATGGCTGCTTTACAGCACAATTAAGGAAGCCCTTACAGGACTACAATGTGCTGCTTTACAGCACAATTAAGGAAGCTTCGGCGTTGCCGCAGGATGACATTAGTTAAATACCAACTAAATCTCAGTTTATTTCAACAGAATATGCTCATCCATTTGCTGGAAAAAAAGCCTTAGATCCTTTTTTAGAGCGGCAGAAATTCTTGCTAAATTAGCTAATAATTGCTGCTCTTTTATGGGGTTAATATTGAATCCATAAGCATTGCGAAAAACGTGGCGGAATCCTCTTAATTCATCAATTTCTCCCCTAGTTTTTTTGCTCAGTAGCGGAATGCGGACCCCTGATATATTTAAGCTCATCTCTTCCAGTAATTCTTTGTGCCACTGATTGCCAATCGGTAGGCCTTCTCCAAAACTTTTGGCTACATGGATAAAAACCTTTTCTATACCGCAATAATAATCATGCAGATACGAACCAATAACTCGGCACGATAGCTCATCTTCCAGGGGCAAGCCGTTTATTGAATCAGTCTTAATGCGAGGGAAGAGCTGTAGTTTTTTTAAGGAGTTTTCCAAGCGCTTTAAATTATCTAGTTCTTCATCCACCCGCGCCTTCAGTTTCAGATATTCAACCCGAGTGATCATAACAAGACCCCCTTTTTCCTGACTTTTTCCTTCAGGGACTCCTGGCAATCCTCCTCACAGGCCAGGCTTACCGGTAGTGGGGCAGCTATTGCTTCAGCTTCACTGAGGGCTTTCCAATAGTTACCCTCGAATCCTACCAAAAACAAGTCCAGGTCTGAGTGTTGATCAAATCCACCCCAAGCCAGAGAGCCATAAAGATATATCTTTTGAACATTATATTTTTGCTTCAACATGGCAGCCAAATTACCGGCTTTATGTAAGGCCTGAAGGTAATAGTCTTTTTTTTCTCTTTCTGCCTTTTTCAACAAGCGTTCCCGCATTTGGCTAAATTCCATTTTGGAATCAGTTTTTTCAGACATGACTGGCCTCCCTATTCTACCAATCCATATACTTTTATTATAACCTATATGTTTTGACCAGGTGTAGCCTAATGTTAATAATTACCAATTCATGTGGTAATTGGTTTCCTAAAAATGGATAGAATAAGGTATGCCGAAAAAACTAGGCTCAACTATAGTTATCTGATAGTTGAGCCTAGTTAATCAGGAGTCTTTTAAAATATACCTGATCCCTGGGTTTTTATTTCTCCAGGTATTCCAGAATCCCGCTGGCTATGGCCTCCGCTGCCCTTTCCTGATAGTTTTTATTGACCAGCAATTCATTCTCGGTGGGGTTGCTCAAAAAGCAGACTTCGGCTAAGGCTGAGGGCATCTTGGTTTTTACCAAAACGGTAAAATTGTTCTGCTTCACGCCCCGATCCCTCCGACCTAAGATTTCCACCAGTTGGCTCTGTATAGCTTCCGCCAGGCGAGCCCGTTCCTCTTTTTGCCATATCAACTCAAAGTCACTTATGGGAGCATAGTAGTAAGTCTCGGTTCCATGAGCTTCAGCATTGGTGGCCGAATTATTGTGAATGCTGACAAAAAGGGCCGCATTTAGATCATTGGCATACTCAGCCCGTTCAGTTAGGGTCAGGTAGCTGTCATCAGTGCGGGTATATTCTACATTTACTCCCTTTTGCTCCAATAGCTCTCCTACCCGCAAGGTTATAGCCAGATTAATTCCCTTCTCCTGGACTCCAAAACCTATAGCACCAGAGTCCTGCCCCCCATGTCCGGCATCTAATACCACTATGTCAGATCTGTTTTCCTGATCAATACTCTCGGCATCGGCTAAAAGCACGATATTGATACTATTGTCGTCCTTGGTGGCAAAGATGCGATAATCGGTCATCCCCTGAGTATCTATCTTAACCGTTGTCCAAGGATCAACCTGCCCGCTCTGACTGATGTTCATCAGTTTAATTACCGGACTGTCCTTATAGACATATCTGCTCTGCTCCAGTCCCATGGCAGTAGATTTAAGTTTAATCTCCAGGGTATCTCCAATCTTCTTGCTGATAAACTCTGATGGGGCCAGGGTCTGGAGAATAATACTTTCTCCGCTGCTGTCGGCTGCTTCATGCATGATCTTGATTATCTGATTGGGAATTACCAGCACTTCCCTTTTTCCTCCATTTTCACTCTTAGTATAGTATTCCGTGCCTGTCGGCAAAGTTATTTTGATCGTAGTCTGGCCAGGAACCCTGTTGTCTACGGTTAAATTCAGCTTGCCTGCTCCTATAGATTGGCTTAAGCCGGTATTATCCATAGGTTTTTTATTCTTTATCACATAAGTGATTTGCTGTCCAGATTTTTGTATATCCGGTTTAATGGAAGAAGTTGATTCCATCTCAATTCTGATTCCATCATTATCCCGGGTGGAAGATATCCACATTTCATCATTAGCGATATTGCCTGGATCAACTGGATCAGGGTCAGAGGGATCCGGCGGATCTGCAGGTTGATGGGGCTGTTCCTCTTCCCAGGCCACATTTACTACCCAACTGGCAACCCAGGCCGTGGTCCCAGAGCGGCTCACCTGATACCAGCCATCCTTCTCGGCTAATACAGCCAGGCTTTCCCCCTCTAAGGCACTGGCTATGGCATTATACTGAGTAGAAGGCCCACTGCGCAGGTTGACCTGGGATTCATTTACCACCACACTATGTATATCCTGAATGGGTTTACTGCTGATGCTTACGATCCGGGTAGCAGCGTCCCAGCCTACGGTGCTGCCAAAGGCTTCTCCTACAAAGCGTACCGGAGCCAGAGTCCGGCTGGAGGAAATCTTAGCCGCTACATCCAAAGTCCGCACCTCACCATTAACCGTGGGCTGGGTGGATCCAATGGTCAATACCACAGTAGTCTTGCCTTTTACCGCCGTAACCGTACGGGTATCATTATCCCAATCCACCTGGGCTCCCAGAGCCTCAAAAATAGCCCTTAGGGGAACCAGAGTCCGGCCGTTTTCAATAATTGCTTCCACCTCGAAATCTAATTTCTTCCCGTCCAGGTACACTACTGGATTTTGATTGCCAGGAGCGGGAGTGGATTTAACTGGATCGGCATCCTGCTTAGTTGACCCACTTTCACTACTTTTATCAACTTTCTCCACCAAATAGGAGGCTATGTAACACTTTAATCCATCATCCTTTTGGACCTGATGCCATTCCCCGGTGCTCCCTAGCAAGCTTAAAATATCCCCTTTTTGTACCTGCCCTACTATATCATGACTGGTTCCGGGGCCGGAGCGTAAGTTAACCGGATCGCCAATAACCTTAACCCTTTCCAGCTCTTTTACCTTTAGCCAGGATTTGCTGACCCAGCCGGTCAAACTGCCTTTGCTAATTTTATACCAATCACCCTGGCTGTTCAAAACCTTTACTTCAGTATCCATTAGCAAGTTTCCATCTACGGAATAATCAGTACCCGGACCTGATCTGACATTGACCACACTGCCGGTTATAATGGCCGTGGAAGCCAGGGCAGAATGGTTAAGGGCAAAAATCATGATAATGGTCAAGACTGACATAATCAATAATATCCGTATATTAAAAAGGCCTGCTTTGTTAAACATCTTGGTCCTCCTCCATTAATATTTATTGCTAATCATTGGGCAGATCCAACCCGGGCATGTCTGGTACCAGTCCCGGCGGAAAAATAAAAACCTCTGCTACTATGCTTAGAAAATAAGACCGTCGCCTGGTCACCTATCGACAAATTATCCCTTTCTCCCGATCCAGTCCACAGACAGCCGGTGCTTTTTCTACTATTTATACTATTATCTCAATCTAATTCTTGCACTTATCAGCAAATTTTCCTAAAAAAATAAAGGCATTGGCCTTTATTTTAAGTTTACCTATAATTCGATCCTAGATTTCAGAATATGGGCTCGAATTTTCTGACTCCTCATCCTGCCGCTGTTCCCACTCCTCTTCTTCCCAGTGTCCCTGCCTCTTGTGCTCCTCTTCATAATCCAACTCATCTTCATAATTCCAGTCACCTTCGTCACTTAACTCATCTTCATTATTCAACTCATCTTCATCGTTTCTGTCACCTTCATCATTCCAGTCTGGATCATCATAAGAACTATCCTGGTCTAAACCGGGACTGGGCAAATGGGATCTCTCTTCATCCCGCTGCCCATCTATATCCGAAGCAGTTTCCTCTTGCTCCTCTTCGCTACTGGGCTTTTCAACCTTCGTAGGTGGAACATAGGGTGCTATCGGAGAATTCTGCATGACTGCCACGCTTTTTCCGGCAAACAATTGGTCCAAGATATCAGCCATTTCCCCCTTATCGGCAATCCAATAGCTCTGTTCCATTACCCCTTCTTCGTTATACACATCATAAAAGTATCCCGGCAGGGTTTGGGTAATAATAGAGGAAGAAGTAAAGCCCGGGGCCCAACTGGCTATTTTTATGAGATCTTTTATACCCATATTGGTATTGACAAAATTCCTGGTTTCTTTGATCAGACCAGGCAGTTTGGGTATAGTTTTGGGTTGCAGGAGCTCATCGGCCAAAGCCACTAAAAATTCCTGCTGATGGGTGGTACGGTCAATGTCTCCAAATAAATAATCACGGTAACGGACATAAGCTAAGGCCTCATACCCATTAAGCTTCTTGGTTCCCGGGTATAGGTCTATGTTCTCGCTGGGTTTGTACATGCGTTGGGGAACATTTATGGTAACCCCTCCGATCTTGTCTATTACTTTTTTAAACCCATTGAAATCCGCTTCCACATAATAATCTATATTGATAGCTAAAAGTTTTTCTACTATTTCCACTGCGTATTCCGGACCCCCCACAAAGTTGGCGGTACATATTTTATCCAAAGGACTGCCTGGCACCTCCACTTTGGTATCACGGGGTATGGATACTATTACGGCTTGATCCAGACCGGGATCAATGGAAGCCAGCAACATAGTATCAGAACGGGAACTAGATTCTCCGGGGCGTGCATCCACACCCAGAATCAAAATGTTGGTTCTCTTCCCATCCTGCTTTGCTATCACCTCGGGTTCATTTTCTTCGACTGGATCTGCCACGTTATTGTTGTTCACATAGGCACTGATAGCAGATCCCATGGCAAAAAACAGGGTAAAAACCAGTACGGTAATAAGCGTATATCTGGCATATAAACTTGCTTTTTTCATTTTTAACACCTCTGACCCGCTAATCTTTATAAATTTCTACGACTCTACTTTACTCGGCTTTCCCTGGCCTAAAACCTTATTATCCCCTTCTTGGCTTTCCCCGGTTAATAACCCTACTTTATCCGCCCCTAAAACGATGATCAGTAATAACAAGCCTAAAACCAACATGGCTTTTGGATCGGTAATAAAGTTTAAGGTAATGGCTATCCCACTAAAAAAAGCACTTATGAGATAAATGGTAAAAACGCTCTGACGATGACTCATCCCCATAATCATTAAACGGTGATGCAGATGATCCTTGTCCGGCTTAAAAATAGGAGCCTGTTTGTGAATCCTGCGCAATATGGCGAAAAAGGTATCGAAAATGGGGATCCCTAAAATTACGATGGGTATGAATAAGGATATCAAAGCAGTGCTCTTAACTGTGCCCAGGATAGCTATACAGGCCAATACAAAACCTAAAAAGTTCGATCCCCCATCTCCCATAAAGGTCTTGGCTGGATAAAAATTATAAGGCAGAAAACCGACAATGCCGGCTGCTAAGATAAAGGCAATCATGGCCACCACTGCCTGCCCTTCCATCAGAGCTACCACTCCCATGGCTATTGCAGCAATAGCTGATACTCCTCCAGCCAGACCATCCAGGCCATCAATCAGATTTATGGCATTGCTAACTCCCACTATCCATATAAAGGTTATGGGCAGGCTAAAGTAGCCCAAGTTTAACATACCATTAAAAGGGTTGGTCAAAAATTCCACTACTACCCCAAAATACATGGCTACTCCAGCAGCAGTACATTGCCCCAATAGTTTTATCCAGGGGGACAGCTCATATATATCATCAAGCAAGCCAACCAAAAAAACAATGCTGGCTCCGATTATCAAGCCCATAAATGGTCCCTTCACCCCGACATAAATCAGAGTGCATATTATAAAGGAAATAAATAAACCCATCCCACCCAGCCGGGGCATAGTCCGCTGATGTACTTTCCTGGCTTCGGGCTGATCGATGGCTCCCAATTTAAAGGCTGCTTTAATTGCTAATGGCATGGATATAAAAGATATGATTCCAGCTGCCAGTATCAGCAAAAATGCGGGAAACTCCAACATACAACAACATCCTCTCCCATACAACACTAAAAATATTCTAACATCGGCTACCCAGCTTGTCTATATAACACTTGGAGCCTAAGCAGTCAGTATTTCCCTTTGCTTAATTCTTTCTCTACATTTAATACTAATTATATAAAAATAACTTGCAACATTGCTAAAGGATAAAAATGTATGTATAAAATTAGCTGCACATGGAATTTGCCGTCTATCTTTGCTATACTGTGGAAAGTATGAAAATTCAAAAGGGGGATGGCCCGCATGATAGACGAAAAAGGGCGAATCTTGGGCAGGATCAATATAGTAGACCTCTTTATTGTGCTGCTAGTGTTGGCTCTGGCCTTTGCCTACCTGTACCAGGACCGGGCTCTTGATGTCAGCCCGCAAGCAAACACTATAGTGGTTAAAGTAGTATGTCCCAATGTTTATCCAGGGGTGGAAAACAACCTTATGCTGGGTGATACCCTGGTAGCCAGCGGTGCTCTTACCAACGTCAAAATCACGGAAATGAGGGTGGATGACGCTAACTGGGCGACTCCCAATGCTGACGGTCAGGTGGTATTGTCCAAAAACCCATTTCGAAGAGATATTTTTCTCACTCTGGAAGGCCAATCAGCCCAGGTTTCACCAGCTGAAATAACTTTTGCCGGGCAAAAGGTGCAAGCAGGCAAAGAAGATTTTTATGTAAAGACTCAGAAGGTATCCCTATTGGCCACGGTTACTTCCATAAACATTGAGCCTTAGTATAAATTGAGATAATGATCGGCTGGAGGTATTATTTTGCAAGCCATAAAAGCCAAAGGCTGGGGATGGGAACTCTATGCCATAGTTTTATATGTTATCCTGGATTGGTTTTTTCGCCAGGTGGCCTTTACCTCCCTGCAGGGGGTATGGGATGAACTGCTATTTATTATTATAGTAGGCATCTGGATTTACCGAACCGCTATAGATGGACTGCGCCCCCAGGGCAGTAGTATGTTGTTGCCTATAATTTTTTATGGAGGGGTAATGGTATTCCTGTTTTTAATCAATTCCCCTAACAACGTAGTGGCCCTGGAGGGTATCCGGGTTATGCTGCAATATGTTTTCTGGTTTTTCCTGGGATACAATCTATTGTTTACCCGCCTGCAGGC
>CAZPSR010000064.1:0-10612 GCA_964589135.1 uncultured Syntrophomonas sp. | reverse complement strand
GGCCACAGAATACTGAATTGGTGGGAGAATATTATGCACAATATTCCCCTCTTGGGCAAAGTATATGGAACCATTAAGCGTATTACTGATTCTTTATTTTCCTCTAACAAAAGCGCTTTCCGGCAAGTAGCCTTAGTGCAGTTTCCCCGCCCGGGCATTTATTCTCTGGGGTTTATTACCAACGAAGAATTTCCTTATATAGAAGCGGACACCTATTCCATCTTCATTCCCACTACCCCCAATCCTACTTCAGGCTGGTTTGTGATCTTACCCCGGGAAGATGTAACTATATTGGACATGAGTATTGATCAAGGCATGGAATATATTATTTCAGCCGGCATGATTGCCAATGGCAAAAGTAACATTTCCGGTAAAGAAGAATAATCTTTATGTATAAGTACTCAAGTTTTCAAGTACAATAGTAGCATAATAAGTATCATATGGAAGGAGCACCATGATATGTCGGAACAGTTCAGCTACCATACCATGGCTGGGGAATTCTTGCAGCAGTTGCCCCGGGGGGCTTTTCTCACAGTACGAGCTGAAGAAAGGATTAATACTATGACCATTGGTTGGGGAGCCCTGGGCTATTTCTGGAACCTTCCAGTGCTTATGGTAGCAGTCAGATATTCAAGGTATACCTATGACTTGTTGAAAGAAGCTCGTGATTTCTCGGTAAGTATTCCCCTAAATTCGGATTTTAAAAAATCCCTAGCCGGTACCGGCAGCAAATCAGGACGGGATATGGATAAATTTAAGGTATTCAGCCTCAAAGCAGATAAGGGCAGATCAATTGAAAGCCCAGTGATTGGCAGCTGCGGCCTGATTTATGAGTGCCGCCTGATCTTTAAGCAGAAAATGGATCCAGAACTTTTAGCCCCCGAACTACGTCAGAAATTTTATGCTCAGGAAGATTATCATGTAATGTATTACGGTGAAATCGTATCTACTTATCTGAACAAACCCAAGGCTGAAGCTTAGCTATTGACCTTTGCTTTACGGCCAGTTCTTTTGCCATATCAATATCATCTATTGCCCAAGATACTTAGGCAATTCAAGTGATCAAAGAAGCAGCATCACTGTTCTTATCCAATGACAGCCTTTGCTGTATGAGTTCTAACAGGGTGGCCAGACCCTGTCCACTCCGGGCGGATAGGTAAATAGATCCTTTAGAGCCCTGGTCAGGCTGCTCCTCCAATAAGTCCACCTTGTTAAATACCGTTATTATTCGGTCTTGGTCCGCTCCCAACTCTTCAAGCACTTTTTCTACCACCCTAATTTTATTTAGATAATTAGGATCCGAAACATCAACTACATGCAAGAGCAAGTCAGCATCAATAGCTTCCTCCAGGGTGGAATGGAAGGCAGCCACCAAAGCTGGAGGCAATTCTTGAATAAAGCCTACGGTATCGGTTATCAGTACGGACCGGCCTGGACTAAAGTCTAGGCGCCTTGTGGTAGTATCCAGGGTTTGAAAGAGTCGCTGATCCGCCTCCACCTGCCCTGAACCGCTTTTATGGGCCAAGCTGCACAAAGAGTTGAATAGGCTTGATTTGCCCGCATTGGTATAACCCACCAAAGACAAGGTTTTAATGCCGGAACGCTGTCTCTGTTTCCGATGCAAGGCCCGGGTAGTTTCTACTTTGGCCATCTGTCGTTTTATCTCTTGAATCCGGCCCCGAATATAACGGCGATCCAGTTCTAGCTTTTGTTCCCCTGCTCCCCGAGTGCCGATGCCCGCACCCAGGCGGCTCAATTGTATACCACTGCCTCGCAGGCGAGGTAAACGATATTGCAGCATAGCCAATTCCACCTGAAGCTGCCCTTCCCGAGACCTGGCCCTTTGGGCAAATATATCCAAAATCAACATGGTCCGATCCAGAACTTTAATCTCCAGGACCTGCTCCAGATTACGCAGCTGCACTGGTGAAAGTTCCCGGTCAAATATCACTGTATCCGGCTCTAATTCCTCAATTAGATGCTTTAATTCCTCCACCTTGCCCCGCCCCAGATAGGTGGCTGATTCCAGCCGACGACGGGCTTGGACCAAGGTGGCCATTACCTTCCCCCCGGCTGCCTCTACCAGTCCTTTTAATTCCTCCAGGTAATCATCAAATCCATAGCTGCTTGAACCCTCCAGCTTTACCGCAGCTATTATCACTTTTTCCTTATCCTTACTGTTAATATGCTTAACCTCCTGTTTCTTCCTGCCGGTGATGGATTTCTTCCAATAAGCTTTCCCATTCCTGATAAGCCTGATTTAATTCTCCCTTAATCTTTTCATATTCCTCCAAACAAGCACGATATTTTTCCTGATCATTGTATATCCCCGGGCTCACCAAGAACTCTTCGGTCTGGTCCTGGCTTTCTTCCAGTAGCTGTATTCTTTCTTCCAGTTGCTCCAGGCCTTTAGCCAACATTTTTTTCTCCCTTTCCCATTCTTTCTGTTTCAGCCGTAATTTTTGTTGCTGGCTAATCTGCTTATTCTTGCTGCCACTTGCTTCATCTCGGGCCTGAAGCTGTTTTTTCTTTTCCAGATAGTAGCTATAGTTGCCGGTATAATTCTGCAGCTTACCTTGCTCTATCGCTAAGACCCGGTTGGCTACCCGATCAATTAAATAACGATCGTGAGACACCAGCAACAAGGTCCCTGAATATTCTTCCAGCATCTCCTCTATTACCTGGCGGCTTTCTATATCCAGATGATTAGTAGGCTCATCCAGGATCAAGAAGTTGGCCCCCTTGAGTATTATTTTCAAGATAGCCAGCCGGCCTTTTTCCCCACCGCTTAAATCCGCCACCTTCTTAAACACCTGATCCCCTCTGAACAACATTCGCCCCAACAGATTACGGGCCTGCCCTAAAGTAATATCCGTATTGAACACAATTTCTTCCAGAACCGTATGGCTATCTTTCAGATCCTCATGCTGTTGGGCAAAATAAGCCATTTTTACCCTCTTGCCCAGTTTGACCGTCCCCTGATCAGGCTCTTGGTATCCCTTTATAATTTTTAACAGGGTAGTTTTGCCACAGCCATTGGGTCCAATAAGAGCAACTTTTTCCCCTCGGCGTAAATCCAGGTCTACCCCTTTGAACAAGCTATTATCCCCAAATGCCTTGGATATTTGACCCAGGCTCAGCACATCCTGTCCGCTCCTCTCTTCCACTGACAAGCTCCAGGAACTAATCTGGGCGGTTTTTGGCGGCTTTTTCAACTTATCCATCTGTTGCAGCCGGGTTTCTCGACCTCGAGCCTGTTTGGCTTTGATTCCGGCTTTGAATCTTCTAATGTATTCTTCGGTTTCTTGAATATATTCTTGCTGTTTTTCATAAGCTCTCATCTCAGCTTCTTCATCTACTCTTTTAGCTTTAACAAAAGCACTGTAATTACCGGGATAGGATTTCAAGGTGCCCTCTTTTAATTCGATTATCCGGGTCGCCACCCGATCCAAGAACCAGCGATCGTGAGATACTATCACTAGGGTACCCGGATAATCCTTCAGAAACCCTTCCAGCCACTCTACCGACTCCACGTCCAGGTGATTGGTAGGCTCATCCAGCAAAAGCAGATCCGGAGCCTGGGCCAAAAGACGCCCAAGATTCAGGCGAGTTTGTTGACCTCCACTAAAGCTGGACAGGGAACGATGGAAATCACCTTCTCTAAAGCCTAATCCTACCAGTATTCTACGAGCTGTGTTTTCACAGAGATAACCATTATTTATTTCATACTCCTCCGATAAAGAAGCATAGCGTTCCATCAGACGTTTAAGTTGCAAATCACTTGCCTGGCCCATCTGCTGTTCCATATCCCTGATTTGGCTGCGCAGAGTTAAAAGGTGAGCGAAGCTGCTCATAAGCATTTCCCAGGCAGTAAGGGATTCGGGCAGAGTAATCATTTGTTCCAGGTAGGCCAGGGACAAAGCATTCCCTTTAATTACCTCACCACTATCAAATTCCAGCTGTCCGCTGATGCAGTTTAACAGAGTAGTTTTACCAATGCCATTAGCACCTACCAGGCCTACCCTTTCTTTCTCATTAATCAAGAGATTAGCAGATTCCAAAATATGATTATCGCCAAAAAACTTATTAAGATTCCTAGCCTGCAGAACTATCACTATAATCACCAGCCAATTAGATCTTTGTTTCAAAGCAAGTCTCTTTAAACAAAAAAACCGGGAAAAGTTGCGGAAATTGAAACCGCCCCCATTTGCTTAATAAAACCCGCAGGCTAAAAATTAGCCCAGGCCGAACTTTCACTTCGTTCGTTATAATATAACATTTTAATTGGCAGTGGTCATCTTTCCTGGGATTAGATTACAGCAGCCAACTGGATCTACGGTTAAAAACCTGCCCTCGGGATAATAATAAGCCCAGGTACTTTAAGTTTAAGGAAGTGAGGTAAAATGGCAGCCAAATCCGGATTTGAACCGGGGCCATGGGTAAACAGCATTGAAGTCAGAGACTTTATTCAGAAAAACTATCAACCTTACGACGGAGACAGTAGCTTTCTAGCTGGTCCCACTGATCAGACTTTGCACCTGTGGAAAAAGTGTCAAGACCTTTTACGAGCCGAATACCAGAACAAAGGAGTGCTAAAGGTTGATGCCAAGACCCCGATTACCATAACCAGCCATCCCCCTGGCTATATTGACCGGGAACTGGAAATTATAGTAGGACTGCAAACGGATCAGCCTTTACAGCGGGCCATAAATGTATTCGGTGGATTAAAGCCCAGCCTTAAAGCCGCTCAAGCTTACGGATATGAGCCGGATAAAGAGATAGTGGATTTTTTCCGCAAATACCGACCTACCCATAATGATGGAGTTTTTGCCGTATATACCCCGGAAATGAGGCTGGCCCGCCGGGTGGGAATAATAACCGGTCTGCCTGATTCCTATGGGAGAGGCAGGATTATCGGGGATTACCGCCGGGTTCCCCTTTATGGAGTAGATACCCTCTTGGCTGCCAAACAAGAAGACCTGGAGGCTATGGGTAGGAGAATGGATAATGATTCCATCCAATGGCGGGAAGAACTCTTCTATCAAATAAAGGCCTTGGAGGCCATGAAAGAGATGGCAGCTTTATATGGCTTCGATATTTCGGTTCCCGCTAGCAATGCACGAGAAGCCGTACAATGGTTATACTTCGCTTACCTGGCTTCAGTTAAAGAACAGAATGGAGCAGCCATGAGCCTGGGGCGAATCGCCAACTTCCTGGACATTTACCTTGAACGGGATAAGGCTCAGGGAATAATCTCAGAAAGCCAAGCCCAGGAGTTAATAGATCAGCTGGTCATAAAACTGCGCCTGGTCAGGCATCTGCGAGCTCCGGAGTATAATGAACTTTTTGCCGGTGATCCCAACTGGGTCACTGAATCTATAGGAGGCATGGGTTTGGATGGCCGTCATCTGATCACCCGTACTGCTTACCGGATGCTCAACACCCTCTATAACTTAGGTCCGGCTCCAGAGCCCAATATGACTATATTGTGGTCCAAAAACCTGCCGGAGAATTTCAAACGCTATTGCAGTGAGCTCTCGATAAATTCCAGTGCCCTGCAATATGAGAATGATGATCTTATGCGCCGCTACTATGGTGATGATTATGCCATTGCCTGCTGTGTATCAGCCATGAAGCTGGGGCAGGAAACCCAGTTTTTTGGAGCCCGCTGTAATTTAGCCAAACTCTTGTTATATGCCATAAATGGAGGCCGAGACGAGATCACCGGCCAACAGGTAGGCGTAGAAACTTCTGTTTGCCAGGACCCCTGCTTGGATTATGATGAAGTCTGGAGGCGCTTAAAAATACAGTTGGATTGGTTATGTGAACTGTATGTTAACACCATGAATATCATTCACTATATGCACGATAAATATGCCTATGAAGCAGCTCAGTTTGCCTTGCACGACAGTAAAATTCATTACTATATGGCTTTTGGCATTGCCGGTCTTTCGGTAGCCGCTGATTCCCTCAGCGCTATCAAACATGCTAAGGTTACAGCCATCAAAGATGAGCGAGGTCTAATTACAGACTTCTCCCTAGAGGGTGAGTTTCCCAAGTTTGGCAACGATGACCCCAGGGTGGATGGGATTGCCGCATCCCTAGTAGAGGCTTTCATTCAAAATCTTAAAAAATACCAGACTTATAAAAATGCCGATCATACCCTGTCGGTTCTGACCATTACCTCTAATGTAATGTATGGCAAACATACCGGCACTACCCCCGATGGCCGAACTGCTGGTCAGCCTCTGGCTCCAGGAGCCAACCCCTTGCATGGCAGGGAAGAGCATGGGGCTTTGGCTGCTCTTAATTCTGTAGCAGGGCTGGAGTATCGCCATGCCCGGGACGGAATATCTTTCACTTTTTCTACCGTCCCCTCGGCCCTGGGAATCAGCCAAGAAGAGAAAATCTCTAACCTGACTGCCTTGTTAGAAGCCTATTTTCAACAAGATGCTCATCATATGAATGTTAATGTGTTAAAACTGGAAACCCTTCAGGAAGCCATGGAACACCCGGAAAAGTACCCGGATCTGACCATAAGGATCTCGGGATACGCAGTGCATTTCATCAAGCTTACCCGGGAACAACAAGAAGAGGTTATAATGCGCACCTTTTTCAAGGGGATGTAGATTGTGTTAGGCCGGATTCACTCTATAGATACCTTCTCTACTCTGGATGGCCCGGGGATCAGAACCGTTATTTTTATGCAGGGATGCGGCTTGAGATGCAAGTTCTGCCATAACCCCGATACCTGGAGTAGAGAAAGTCCCCCATCGCAAGATTGTACAACAGAATCCTTAATGAAGATTGTTATCAGGGGGCGCCCCTATTTCCACGCCAGTGGAGGAGGTATTACCTTTAGTGGTGGTGAACCCCTCCTGCAATATGCCTTTATTAAAGAAATATTTAAACGCTGCCGGGAAACCGGAATATCTACTGCCTATGACTCTTCTCTATATGTGCCAGCTCGAATCGTAGAAGAGCTGATAGATCATACCGACCTGGTCCTGGCTGATATCAAACACATGAACCCGATCCGGAGCTTGGAACTGGTGGGAGCCTCCAATGAATTGAACCTGAGCAATATAGCTCTTCTCAATCAAAACCAAATCCCGATCTGGATCCGTTATGTAGTGGTCCCAGGATGGACCGATGGGGTGGCTGAAGTAGAGGCTATGGCTGACTTTATCGCTCCTTTGGCTTGGGTTAAGCGGGTTGATCTCCTTCCCTATCATGACTTGGGTCGACACAAATGGTCTTTGCTGGGCTTGCCATATGAATTAGGGGACCTGAGCCCGCCTCCCGCAGAAAAGATGCTGGAACTCAAGCAAATAGTGGTAGGTCGTTCCCAAAAAAAGGTAGTAGTACACCATTGACATTGTCACTCATGGAGAAATACAGGGGGATTATTGGCCACGCTACCTTACTCTTAATAAACTGCTTTCCTTTTAATAAACAGCTTGATTCCCCTGCGAAAAGTCATACGCAGGTTTGGCTGGGTTTTCGCAGGGGAATCACAGCTTAAATCTTTTTAAAATATCAGCAATGATAAAAAAACCACCCGATTAGCGTAAACCGGGTGGTCATATGGCATTTTTATTATATGGTAAAGCTCAAAATGCTAGACATGGAACTCTTGTCAGGACCTCCGCTTTCCATGGGAATAAAGGTAATTTCCACATTATATCGTCCCGGGGGGAGCAATTGTCCGGATTTATCCTTCATATCCCATACCACCTGCCCCTTCAGGACTTCCCCGGCTGCAAACGTTTTGGCAATGATAGCCTGGGTAAACATCATGTCTTCTGAATAGCGGTATACTTCCTGCCCTGTTCTGTCTGTAACCACTACCTCGTAAATCTGGCCCGAAGTAAAAGTTAAATTATGGCTTTTCCCTGATCTATTGACCAATTGAAAATTAAATTTGATGTTTTGTTCCTGTTTGACCACTTCTCCATCTACATTAAAAGCCTCGTCAGCAATCATACTTTCCAACCTGTTGGTAAGTACCATGGCTTCTGCAAAAGTTAGCTTATCCTTTGGATACATTAAATTATTTCCTTTGCCTTTCAACAATCCCTTACTGTATGCATACATAATGTTTCTGGTATAATCCGGGTTGATTTGAGCGAAATCTTCAAAAGGCACCAAGGCTACAAACAATACTTCATCCAGATCGATCCCAGTACGATCCGAAAAAATGTCCACCATCTTGCTGACTACCTCTTGCCTGCTGCTATTAATCAGTTCCAGATTAGAGCTCATAGTACAGCTAAGCAGACTTTCCATGGCATCTGTACTTATATAATCATCCAGATTATAATCTCCCAGGACCTCATTGATGGGATACCGAGTCTGCAATTGGTCAGCATAAGTCTGAGCCCAATGGGGTTTTTCAGCTGCGATGACGGGAATTGGGTTCAGTAAAGCCACCATAAAAATCAAGCTTAATAGTATAGCGGTAAGTTTTCTCATTAGCTAACCTCCTCCTGCCATAACATTTTCCTTTACTCATATTACGTCCCTTAACATTGCCACTTACATTGTACCCTAAAAATAATACTGCCACATTAAGTAAATTATGCTTAATATTGTATAAATGGAATGCCTTTTATTAGTTGGGAGAACAAGTAATATCCCAGTGCAAGGAGCAGTCTGACGATCATCCGGCAATTCAGTTACTATAAACAACAAAAGTCAGAACGTCAATAAATGAAAGTGCTATAATTATTAGAAATAATAATATATGGCCTGGGAGGAAGATTGATGAAACAATATCCCCAATTTGATTATAGCAAAACGGTTATGGGAGCCCTGGATATAAAAATGATTGAATTCAGCACTGAACAAGTGGTGGCAGTCATGCCGGTAACCTGGAAAACACATAATCCCTATGGTATTCTGCATGGCGGAGTATCAGTGGTATTAGCAGAAACCGTTGCCTCCGCTGGCAGTTATGTATTTATTGACCAGGAAAAGCAAAGCGTAGTAGGACTAGAGGTCAATGCCAATCATATAAAAAGTGTAGCCCAAGGTATGGTTAAAGCAGTGGGCAAACCGGTTCATGTTGGAAGAAAAACTGTGGTCTGGGAAATTCGTATCTATGATGAAGAGCAAGCCCTGGTCTGTATTTCCCGTTGTACGGTAGCAGTTTTGGATAAAAGCAAAACCAGTAATAAATAGTATTCGGCCTTGGGCTTACTATTGAGCGTTGTATAATCCAAAAAGAAATCATCATGGCCTGATAATAATGGGGTCAGATTGACCCGACCCCATTATTAGAAGATAAAAAAATGGGGATCCATGATAATCTCTCCAATATACCTTTCCACATCATCAGTAACTCCTCTTGCCATATCATCATTGCCATCCCGGTTAATTGATTCTGGCTTCATTCTCTGATTCCTAAAATCGTGATGAGTCATATTGGAATTACCCCGCTTCTTTTTTCGTTTAGCTTGCGTAATTCTTCCTCCTTTATGCTGGGGATTTTGCCCATATTTTTACTGCATTAACCATGATTCCCCCGGGAAAAATTATATCTGATTAGCTTTTTCGCAGGGTAAATTCATGCCCCATAGCAGTCCACCCAAAGGTATGGAGTTTGCCCGTTTTGAAAATGGGCAGGTATATATTAAGCAGTGAGGTGAGCACTGAGGGAAATGGCTTCCATTTTTCAGGCTTAAACTTCAGCGAAAAGATCTGCCAATACCAGCTCAAGACCAGCAAAAGCCGATGATTTAATAATATCTTCTTCCTTAATAGTGCTTAAGCTATCGATATCTCTATCTTCATTAAAAGAGTATTGCATAATATTTCTGCTCTCCAGATCCACAATCCAGTACTCACCAACCCCGCTTTTCATATACAGCTGTAATTTTGCCGCCATGTCCTTCCCCTTAGTCGATGGAGAAAGCACTTCAACAATCAATGTGGGTACACCCTCATACTTGTTGTCAATGACCTTGTGGATATCACAGATCACCATTACATCTGGCTGAACCACATTGGGATCTTCCTCAAACTTGGCGGCAATACCGAATAACCTCACGTCTAATGGCGCAGTCAGTGATTTACATGGATGTCCCTTAAAATAGTTATTGAAATGCCAGGCTATCTCGTTTACCATCATCTGATGCCTGAAGCCAGGTGATGCCAGAAGATAAATCTCACCGTCAATAAGTTCGTAGCGTTGATCAGATGAACTGGTCAAGTTCATATATTCTTCATAGCTGATCCTCCGGGTGGATTTATAGTCTCCCATTTCTTCATGAAGCAGAAAATAATCGGGTTCACTATAGTGAATTAGCTTAGCCACATTCCTGCCATTTTTGGTAATAATAATATCTTCCTTCTCCACCAGGGCCAAATATTTACCGAAAGCGTTCTGCAAATCAGTGGTATTAACCCGCATACTACTCACCCCTCACTATATATTAGCTATGATTTTAGCATTATTATGGCTAATATAGCAAGTGTTTTTAGCTATTCAGGCAGCGTTTTTATCGGCATAATCCTCCTGTTAGCCCAGAGCCAATTTAAATATTTTATAAAAAAACTGACCCAATAAGGCAGGAATGCCGGTCTATATTATGAGAATTACAACTCATAA
>CAZPSR010000063.1:0-10638 GCA_964589135.1 uncultured Syntrophomonas sp. | reverse complement strand
CAGTAGTTTAAGTGAGGTGTAATACTATTTTTACCATTAGCGAGTCAGCCCAAAAATATATTAAGAAAAAAGGAGGCCAGGTCATGCTTTATGGGCATTCGGTCCTGGCCGGTGGAGGATGATGTGGTGGCCCGCTGGAAAGCCAGCGGATCCTGGTGGTTCGGCCAGGCTCACCCCCGGATAAAGACCAGGGAAAGTTTAAGCAAATTATGAGCGATGATATTAAGATATGGTATCAGGGTTCTCTGCAGTCGGAAAGAGTGGATAAGCCGATTCTAATAGATCTTCGCAAGAAGTTATTCTTCAACTACCTGGAGGTCAAAGGCGGGAAAATTGCGGAAAATATTATTTAGCCCCATTCATTAGATATAATCCTAAGGCTGCCTGTTAGGTTAACAGCTTAACCGAGCTGATTCTTTATTGTTTAAACCGAATCAAAAAGGTGGTTCCAGCTGGAGAACTGTCGATCTCGATCTGGGCATTATGCCTTTCCGCAATGCTGTAGCACACCGAAAGGCCTAAGCCGGTACCATGCTCTTTGGTGGTAAAAAACGGGGTTCCCAGCTTATTGATAATCTCTACCGGCATTCCACAGCCTTCGTCCTGAACCGCCAGCACAATATTTCCATCTTGAGTATAGGTGCTTACCCTGACGGTCTGTTGAGGTTCCATGGCGTCTATGGCATTTCGGACCAGATTCAGGAGCAACTGGCGTATCTCTTTGGGATCCAGCAGCTGATCCGGGATATCTCCCAGCTGTATTTCTACAAATTTATCATGAGCCAGAGCATCGGCTTGCATCAGTACACTTAGACTCTCAATAATATGGTTAATGTTACCCGGCTCTAGCTGCAGCTTGATGTTAGGGGCCAGGGAAAGAAATTCTGAAATAATGGAATCGGCCCGATCTAATTCGTCGATCATTAAGTTAAAATACTCTACATCCTTCTGGTAGTCAGGCTTGCTTTTTAATATCTGCAGAAAACCTCTTACAGTAGTCATGGGATTTCTGGTTTCATGACTGATACTGGCAGCCATTTGTCCAATTAGATGCAGGCAATCCAAGCGGGCTAGTTCTTCCTGCAGTTGAATCCTTTGGCTGATGTCAATCAATGAATTTAATAAACAGGGGCGGCTATCAATATTGATTACTTCTGAGGACATCAGGCCTGTGCGTAATTCTCCGTCCCGGGTGGTAAAAGGAACTTCATAGTTTTGGATGGGTATACCTCGCAGTATCATGTCATTAATGGCTTTGAGGTCCTCCTTGCGGTGCCATAAATTGATATCGTTTCGGCTTAGCCCAATCACTTCTTCCCGCTTGTAACCGGTTTGAGAACAGAACATCTCGTTAACGTCAAGATATATCCAATCTTCCAGGGTGGTAATGGTCATCATGCTAGGGCTGCAATGAAAGGCCCGGTAGAATTTCTCTTCAGACAGCCGCAAAGATTCCTGGGCCTTTTTTTGCTCTGTAATGTCTTTGCACAGGATGGCGATTTGGCCAACTTCCAGGTATATGATACGCACGGCAATAGTTTTCTGCCAATCTTCTATATCAGCTTCAGTATGTATGGGTTTACGAGTGGAGGCTACCTGCTTCAGGTATGGGTTTAGCTTTTTATGTAACTCGGGCAAGGCCTTTGCCAGTTTTTGGCCGATTATAGCCTCGGGCTGGATTCCCAGCAAGGATTCAAAGGCTGGATTAATATCCAGGCATTGATACTCCAGACGGCCTTTATCTGAATGGCATATCTTATAAAGGCTGAATCCTTCGTTAATAGCATTGAACAAAGAACGGTAGCGGTGATCGCTTATATGGAGGGCTTCTTCAGCTCGACTATGTCTTCTTATTTCAGCTTTGAGCATTTCGTTCAAGATATGCAGGTTGCGGTTAGGTTCCGCAGCCCTTTGATCAAAGAGATAATGAGTTGAGAGCGAAGAAAGGGGGTTTTGCTCTGAGGCCCTTTTCGAAACATCGGCCCGTTCAATCAGCTGATTGATTCCTGAACAGCTTACATAGGTGTACTGGTGGTTGCGACAAAGGTCTCGCATTCCGGCTGCATCGCATTTTTCTATGGGATAGGAACACATGGCCATAATATTATAATCTTTAACGATTTTATCGAAGTGAGCCTCATATTCCTGAAAGGCACTCCAAAACTTATGGGCCATCCAGGCGTTATCGCTGCTAATACGCAGCCCTTTATATCCCTTGGTTAAAGACTGGTTAAGAAAGGCGAAGCAATCTTGGGTAAGATCTTTTAGCCTCAGCTTTCCTTTATGCAAATAGCAATTTTTACTGCTTAAAAATAATATCTGTCCCTTCTCACAGTACTGCTCAAAATCCGGAACCGCTTTTTTCAGAGCCATTCTTGTTTGCTGGAGGGAATCAGAAGTTAAACAAAGACAATATTCTTGATTGTTCAACCCTGCTTGTATATATGGAACCAAGAGATGAAATAAATCTTGCTTTTGTTGATATAAGACACTAATATGACTGCCCCAGTTTAAGTGCTGGAATATGTCTAGTACCTTTACACCTGGAGTGCCAATCGGAAATAAGCCATAAGGCTGATTGCTATGATCGCCGATGAGAAATGACACCAGCTTATCCTCCTCTAGTTTAATGTACCTGTCTATAGTATATCAGAAAAAACGCTAACAATTGGGAAAAAATATCCAGTACCTAGCCAGGGCCCGAATTGGGGAGATATATAGCTGGATTAAGCCTGGAACTCATTAATATCCAGCCTGGTGCATAATTTGGCGTTTATGCAATAAGCAGGGATACCAAGCACCCAGGGAAAATAATAATGCTTAGCTGCCCTGCTATATTATCTTAAAGGGATAAGGTGAGGGGGTATCAAGTTGCTAACTGCCGGAGGGGTTGGAAAAGGAATATTGGCTAGATAAGGTGGGTGAAGTGGAGTATTATGACCCAATTTGCGGTTTGAAGCGAACCAGGAAGGTGGTACCTAAGGGGCTGGTTTGAATATCTATTTCCGCATTATGACGGCTGGCTATCCCATAGCATATGGGCAGGCCCAGTCCGGTGCCCTGATCTTTAGTAGTGAAAAAGGGCGTTCCCACCCGGGATATTAACTCCTGGTCAATGCCTGGCCCCTGATCGGAAACTGCCAGAACAACCTCCCCGCTTTCGAGGTAGGTTTTGATAGTAACGGTGCCGCCGGTTCCCATAGCTTCCAATCCATTTCGGACCAGGTTAAGGACAAGCTGTCGGATCTCCTTCTTATCTAAGAATAAAGGTTGGACTTGGCCCAATTCCAGCTGAATATTTTTATCGCAAGATACTGCATCCACCCGGATTAGGGGGAAGAGGGCTTCTATGATCAGGTTGAGATTAGAGCTTTCCAGTTCCACCGCTTTATTCCGGGCCAAAAGAAGGAATTCAGTTATTATTGAATTGCCCCGGTCGATTTCTTCAATCATCAAGTCAAAAATTTCCCGGTATGGTCTAAAGGCTTTTTCGTTATTCAGGAATTGGAGATAACCCCGGACTGCGGTCATAGGATTTCGTATTTCGTGACCAATTCCTGCGGCTATTTGTCCCACTAAATTAAGCCGGTCTAATTGAATCATTTCTTCTTCCAGTTTCTTTCTAGCCGTAATATCGGTTATCATAGCCAAACATCCAGTGTACTTGCCCAGATGATCATAGATATTGGTAATAGAGCAAATTCCATAGAAGGGATTACCGGCCTGGGTTTTAAGCTTGATATCAAATTCCGACTGTTCTTCATCTTCATGGCGTATTTTATGGAGTATGGATTTGGTTGGCTGTAGGTCTGATTCTTCTACCAGTTCCAGCAAAGGCATATCAAGCAGTTTATCCGGTTGATATCCTAACATAAGCGCCATCTTGCAATTTGCAAAGGCAATGGTATCATCTTCATCCAAAACCAAAATACCTTCATTGGCAGTTTCCACTATGCGCCTATATTTTTCCTCACTGCTCTGCAGAGCCAGTTCTGCTTTCCTACGCTGGGTTATATCTCTAAGGGATTCGATGGCTCCTACTATATTACCCCTGCTATCATAGAGGGGGGCCGCGGTAGCTCTGAGAAAGGCTCCGTTTTCACCTACTGCCTGACAGAAGTTTTCTCCCATTAAAAGATCGCCTTTTCTTTGCAGGAAAGAATAATCCTTTTCCCATTCTTTACTGGGTTGCAGTACCAGATCCATCAACAGGGGACGGCGATAACCATATAAGGGTATAGCGTATTCATAATTGTCCTGATAGACTATGTCCTGAGCTTTTATACCGGTCATATCTTCGGCTGCTTTATTCCAAACCATCAGTTGGCCTTCACTGTTCACTACCATGGTGGCATCAGGCAGAAAATTCAAAATATTAGCCATCCGCCTTTCAATTTCTGCCAGGGCTTGTTTCACCTGTTGGCGTTCAGTGATATCAATAAATAGGGCGGCACATTGACCCGGTCCGGGACGAAAGGCTATGACTTCAAAATACTTATCAATGCCGGTAACAAATTTCTGGAAATAAGCGGGTTTTCCGGTTTGGGCTACCTCACCATAGATTCTGGTGCGAAACACCACCTCTTCCGGAAGTAAGATATCGTAGCCGGTTTTACCTACCACCTGTTGCCGGGGTAATCCATAAATCCTTTCGAAGGCCGGGTTAACCTCCAGGTAACGAAAGTCATAAGGCTCTTGTTCATCATCCCTGAGCAGCTCCAAAAGGGCAAAACCTTCATGCATTTTATTGAATAAGGAACGGTAATTCCGTTCACTTTGTTCTAAAGCTTTTTGCAGCTCTTGGTATAAGGTTCTATCCCCTCCTACAGATTGGTACTCCAGCAATAGTCCATCGGCATTGAAGACAGCCCGATGGGTCCACTGGACCCAATGAATAGTTCCATCGCTGAGGAACATAGGTTCTTCCTGAATTGCCAGCGGGTTCTCCAGATTAAGCAATTTCAGCTTTTCCTCTAGGGTGGTAAGAAAATCAGGGGCCAGACAGTTTAACAAGCTTTTGTTTACTAGCGAGTTGGCTTCCAGGCCCAGGGCAGTACAAAAAGCATTATTGGCATAGCTGATGGTGAAGTCGGGAAGAAAGCGGCAGATCATTTGAGAGTTGACCTCATTCAAGGCTTGAGTATAGGGGCTGATATCTTGGATAAGAAATATTAAGCCCTGGGTTTGCCCCAGGGAATCCTTTAAGAGGCTGAGCGACATTTTAACCTGAATCTCATTGCCATTCTTGCTGAAATGCAGATTTTCACCCTGCCAAGAGCCAAGAGCCTTAAGATCCTGAGTGGCTTGGGCCTGATCAGCGGGTTTAATCCAGAAATGATTTTGGCTTTCGCTGAGGCGGCGACCGATAACTTCATCCGAGCTGTACTTATATAGGTGTTCAGCCATCTTATTCCACAGAATTATATGTTCCTCTTTATCCAATACCACTACTGCCTGGTTTAGCTGGGCCAGGACTTCCAGTTGTATATGCAGTTCTTCACTTGCCTTTGGTGTCGACTTAAGCACAAGGTCGCCTAAGGAAGTTATAATTGCTAGGGGCTCCTTCATACATTCACCCTATTTCTTGAGGTACCTGTATTTTAACATGTATAAGAGGTATAGTTACGGGAAAATGCACGCATTTTGTCAACATAATAAAAATAATCAATGATTCCCCGGTAAAAAGTTATATTTCGCGGTTTGGATCAATAAATGCTTTTCCCCTGGGCAACAACCTAGCTGTCCTGGATTTCCATCCAGGGCTGGCCTCAAGGCGAAAGGGAGGCTGGCTAAGGATTTGTCGGCACAGTCGAATAATGAGCGAAAATTGTGGTTTAACTACGACAAAGAGTGTCAAAATTCCCAAAGGTTATTCGATGATTCTTGTCAAAATCATACAAAAGATCAGACATTGTGTGTTATATCACAAATTAGTGATAGTTAAGAATGGGGTGCTTATGTTTGCCAAAAAAGAAATTGCCGATAAAAAAACCAAAAGAGGGTTGGAATTGGCCCTGATGAAGGCTTTAAAGTCAGAGACATCGCCTTTGGTAGGCGATGAAAAAGCTTCTATGGTAGATGTACAGGCAGTAGGCCCTCGTATATCAGAAAGTTGGCAGATGGAACGGGTGCTTCAAGAGTCAGAGGCTTATTATCGAGCTATCTTTGAGAACACCGGAACTGCCATGATGATATATAAATACGATATGAAGATTATCCTGGTTAACAGCGAATTTGAGAAACTGTCCGGCTACTCCAGGGAAGAGATCGAACACCTACTGGAGTGGACCCATTTCATTCATGAAGATGATTTGGATAGGATGATCACTTACCATTTCCAAAGACAGCTTGACAGTAAATCAGTTCCTAACAATTATGAGTTTCGTCTCCGGGACCGCGGGGGCAATATAAAAAACATATTCCTTACCGTGGCCCTTATTGCGGAGAACCAGTCGGTAGTGGTTTCATTTATGGACATTACGGAAAGAAAAAGAATGGAGCAGGCCTTGTTGCAATCAGAAAGGAGATATCTGTCCATTATCAACACCTGTCCCAATGAGATCGCTATAACAACCATCGAAGAAGGCAGATTTATTGATGCAAATCACCAGACCTGCAAAACTCTGGGCTTAGCCTATAACGAAATTGTTGGACACACCTCACAGGAACTGGGGCTATGGGTGAATCCACAAGATCGGGTGGAACTGATAGAGATGCTTAGGGAATCCGGTTCGGTACGAAACCAGGAGTATACCTTTCAGGCCAATAGCCAAAAGCAGATAACGGTTCTGGTATCAGCGGAGATTTGGGATTTCGAGGGTACCGAGTGCGTGATTTTCATAATCAATGATATCAGTGAAAAGAAGGAGATGGAGAACGAACTGGCCCGTCTGGAACAACTTAATCTAATAGGAGAAATGGCATGCAGCATTGGTCATGAAGTGCGTAATCCCATGACCAGTGTGCGGGGATTCCTACAGCTGCTAAAGGACAAACCCCAATTTGAACTGTACAATGAATATTTTAATCTAATGATTGAGGAGCTAGATTGTGCCAACCATATTATTAGCGAGTTTTTGAGTATGGCTCGGCACAAAAGCGTAGATTTAAAGCTTAGGAACCTGAATTCTATTATCCTGGATGCTGTTCCTTTGATTAAGGATGATGCAGCAGCTCAGGGTAAAGAACTTGAGTTTCAGCTTAACCCGATAGAAGACTTGATGCTGGATGAAAAGGAAATCCTTAAACTAATATCTAATCTGATTAAAAATGCTTTGGAGGCCATGGAACCCGGAAAGAAGGTGTTTATCAAAACATATGGGCAAGATGATAGAATAATCCTGAAAGTCAAGGATCAGGGAGATGGTATACCCAAAGAATTCATAGATAAAATTGGGGTGCCCTTTTTTACTACCAAGGAAAAGGGGAATGGTTTGGGATTAGCGGTTAGTTATAGTATAGCGGCCCGGCACCAGGCCAAGATCCATCTAGAAACCAGCCCTGGCGGCACCACCTTTTTTGTTTTCTTTCCCTTGCCTGAAGCCAAATAAAAACCAGGGCAAAAAGGGTTGGCCAAAAGTTGATCTACTGCAAACTCAGTAAGGCGCCAAATAGAAATAGGTTTTGGCCCCTACTATTCCATCCGCCTTTATGGAAACTGAATTCTGCAGCTTGATAACCCCTTGCTCAGTGAGAGGACCAAAATGGGCGTCAAGTTTTCCGGAGTAAAACCCCATAATCTGTAAGCTTTTCTGCAGCCAATATACATCATAGCCCTGACTTCTATCCCAAAAGCTCTTTTGTAAATACCTTCCCCCCATTCCAGCATAGTAATATATCTGGTATATGGTCTTGGGACCGAGTATCCCATCATCCTTAAGGTGGAGGTCTCGTTGGAACTTTTTCACCGCCATTTCGGTTCTATTATCGAAATACTTGGTAGCCGGGGTCCCCAGGATATCAGCAAACCTTTGGGTAGTGGTGGCCAACCGGTTTTGCAGCCCCCACACATCATAACCATAACTGCCGGATGACAGTTTTCTAGCTCCGAACAGCTTGGCTCCAGGGGGTAAATAGTTTTCGGTGGGGATGCCCAGGAACAAAAAGGTATTTTTACCGACTATCCCATCTACCTTCAATTTGAAATAGTGCTGGAATTTCTTTACTGCGGTCTCAGTTCGGGAGCCAAAAAAACCTGGTTCAGATATGGGGGAACCTATTTCATCTGGCAGAACTTGGAATAGGTTCTGGAGCAATTCTACATCAGTTCCTTCACAACCCTGGTGTAAAGTACGAGTTCCCAAAGTGATGCAATCCAAAAGATCACCCTCCTACAGCATTGTTTTTGGAGATAGCTGGCTATTTACGACAAAAATAGGGATTAAACCACGCAGATATACTACGTTAACAAAATTAATTAGACATAATTTACCTAGTGAATTGACTGGAGCTTACACTATAAGGTATGCAAAACAGCTAAAAAGGTTATTCAATATATGAATAACTTATATATAATTAGGCCTTAAAACTGCTTGTACCGCATTTTCCATACTTAAGGAAAAAAAAATAGCCTTGAATGTGGGGAGGGGGTAAGGACTTTGGATAAAGTTGCTGGGAATAAAGTTTATCTGTTAAAAAAGCAATAATGTTGAAATGAAACGAAATATTGAAAGTTAAGTCTAAAATGATGATTTTTTTCACAAATGTTATACAATTAGTTTAGTGAAATGGACAGGTGTTGCTGGTTGGTACAACTTAGGGAAGGGAGGGCAGTAATTACGGTTGGTTTTCTCAGCAATATTCTGACTAATTATGATTAGGGGAGAGTGAAGATAAGGATGAATTTTTTATCACCTGCAGAAATAGCTGTAGCAGCTTGTAATGCTGGTAAAGCAAAAGCCGAAATGGCATTCGGAAAACTCTTTGTCTTGGGAATGCTCGCCGGTGTTTATATCGGCTTTGGAGCTAACTTGGCCACCAAGATAGGTTCCATGGAAGCTGCCGGCACCTCAGGCGGTCAATTCCTGTTTGGGGCAACCTTCTCCATCGGCCTGATGATGGTTGTTATTGCCGGATCAGAGTTATTTACCGGCAACAATATGGCTTGCTTTATATCAGCCATGAATGGACAGGCTGGTTGGGGTGGACTGCTGTATAACTGGGTAGTGGTATGGACTGCCAACTTTGTAGGTTCTGTTTTATTAGTTTATATTATTTTTTATGGTGGATTCTGGGGTTCAGAAGCTGGGCTAGCTGCTCACGGTATTAAGGCCCTGGGGATTGCCCAAGGCAAAATGTCCTTGACCTGGGGAGCTTGTTTCTGCCGGGCTATCTGTTGTAACTGGCTGGTTTGTCTAGCAGTATGGATGGCTTTTGCAGCCAAGGATATCGTGGGCAAGATATTCGCTATATTCTTCCCCATCATGGGCTTCGTTTCCAGTGGATTCGAGCACTGTGTTGCTAACATGTTTTTCATTCCCATGGGCATCACTATTGCCAGTGCAGCCCCTGAGGCAGTTGCTGCTCAATTCGGTATGTCAGTTGCAGAGGTATCATCGTTTTTCAGTTATGGTAACTTTTTAACCGCCAACTTAATTCCTGCTACCCTGGGCAATATAGTAGGTGGTGCTTTGTTTGTGGGCGGTGTTTATTGGTTCGTGTATATGAAGAAATCGGCTCCTGCCGCTAAAGCAGAGAAAGCGGTTAAGGGCTAAGGCCATAATCCGTTTCGGCATTATAAGATTATCAAGAATATTGAAAACCCGCGGTATGATTCGTTCAAAGGGTCCGAACCATTGAATGCAAATCAACCGCGGGTATGTGCTTATGGTTTTTTGCTAATTATTGAGGCCCTTTGGGCCTTAGGTACAAATCTCGAAAGGAGGGCGTGAAGTGGCCAATTATATGGATATCATTGCTAGCTGTAAAGACAAACCCGGCGGTATCATCGAAGCTTATCATGCAATCCAGAAAGAATACAACTATATTCCACAAGAGGCTCTGCGGGAAGCTGCCAGAGCATTTAAAGTATCGGAAGCTCAAGCTTTTGGAGTAGCAACTTTTTATTCTTACCTTTCAGTGGAGAAAAGGGGGAAATACATCATTCGCATGTGTGAAAGCGCTCCCTGTCATGTAGCTGGAGCTGACGCAGTACTGAAAGCCCTGGAAGCATACCTGGGTATTAAGGTGGGGGAAACAACTAATGATGGAAAATTTACTCTGGAATTGGCCGAATGTGTAGGTCAATGCCAAGAAACTCCGGTAGTGACCATTAACAGTGAACCGATATTTGGTGTTAGACCGGAAATGGTACCCGAAATACTGGCTAAATATCAATAAGTCAAGAAGGGAGGGAAAGTTGTGGCCCAAGAATATAGAGTTTTACTGGAATATGCCGACCAAATTAATCCTGCAAAGGCTTCCGACTATATTAAAGTAGGCGGATATAAAGGTCTGGAGAAAGCACGTAGTATGAATCCCAAGGATTTAATCGAAGAAGTCAAAAAATCTGGACTTAGAGGCCGGGGCGGAGCAGGGTTTAATGCCGGTATGAAATGGAGTTTTGTACCACAGTACCCGGAGACCAAGTATGTAGTATGTAACTTGGATGAAGGGGAACCGGGAACCTATAAAGATAGA
>CAZPSR010000062.1:0-10736 GCA_964589135.1 uncultured Syntrophomonas sp. | reverse complement strand
GAATTCCGGGACTGGTAGGACCCCCCGCAGTCAATAAGCCGGAGCCGGCTTTAATTAGAAAGGAATCGGCATGTCCATGATAACAACCCTCGAATTTCAGGATCTTGTCTCGCTCGGTGAAAGCCCGGGCCAATCTGGCTGCACTCATGGTAGCCTCAGTACCAGAGTTTACCATCCTAATCACTTCGATGGAAGGTATAGCCTCACAGATTAATTCGGCTAATTCAATTTCTTTTTCGCAGGGAGCACCATAACTGGTTCCCAGTTCTGCTGCCTGGGAAATAGCCTTTACCACCTGGGGATGGGCATGTCCCAGAATAAGGGGTCCCCAAGAGCCTACATAGTCTATATAACTGTTGCCATCGATATCGTATATCCGGGAGCCCTGAGCTCTTTCAATAAAAAGCGGATCCAAGCCTACCGCTTTAAAGGCCCGAACCGGGCTATTTACCCCACCCGGTATTACTTGCTGGGCTCTAGCAAATCTTTGCCTTGATTTAATAGGTTCTTTCATGTCTTGCCATACCTCCTTTGCCACCATACTCACTTGGCCACTGCCTGCCTACATGATGCCGGGATCAAGCCTAACCAAACTACTGCGGTTATCTTAACCTGAAATTGAAGTAATTAATAATACCTCATACTGGTTTTTTTTAATTCTTCCTGGCTTCTTAGTACGACAAATACTTGAATTCCGGTATCTTGAACAATTCTATCAATTATTCCCTGTAATTCTTCCTCACTCTGGGCGTGAATCATGGTAAACAAAGGATAGTTAAAACTGGGGGGTACCTCTCGCAAATAACAATGACTGATCTCTTTATATCTTGCCATGATTCTCCCCGCTTTATCGGCCTTTTCATCATCTATTTGCCAGGCTACCATGGCATTTACCCCATACCCCACTTTTTGATGGCGCAAAACTGCTCCAATCCTTCTAATTATACCCTTTTTCAGCATTTTTTTAATCCCTTCCACTGTTTCCTCGGAGGAGAGGCCATGGGCCTCAGCCCAACTCTTATAAGGAAGATGGGATACGGGCAAATCATCTTGTATCAATTTAATTATATTCTTATCAAAATTATCCATACTCATCACTTTCAATCCATTCCTAAGGCCACTTTGATCTTATAGGTTTTAATGGCTGGCATACATATGATTATAATACTAAACCTTTCCTGGAGTTCCTGGATAATTCTAGCTCTCTCCTCCAGGCTGGGAGTAGTCAGGGTAAACCAGATGTTTAACTCATGATCCCGCACATAATTATGGGTAATATAGGGTATATCCTGGACCACCCTGGAAAATTCTTCTATACTTTCGGCAGACATAGTGCAGGCGCATAAAGTAGAAGTATAGCCTATTTGCTTGGCTTCTATAATTCCTCCTATGCGTCTTATAATCCCGTTTTCCTTGAGTACTTTAATTCTTTCCACTATATCTGGCAAATCAGTATCCAAATCTTGGGCCAGGTCCTGAAAGGGATCCACGGTTAGGGGAAAGTCATTCTGCAGCCTTTCCAGCAGTTTCCGATCTAGATCATCCAGTTTTTTCACTGTTCCTGGCCCCTTTCGGCTTAAATAGACACCACTCATCTTCTGCCATATAATCTCCATTACTGTAATAGTAGGCCCGAGCCCTGCATCCGCCGCATTTCAGCTTATATTCGCATATCCCGCATTTGCCACCATAGTCCATAGTCCTTAAATCCAATAAAAGCTGATTGCTCTTCCATATTTCATCAAAGGCTTGTTCCCGCACATTGCCCAGAGGAATATCCAGATAAGCACAGGGCTGTAAATCCCCCCGGGGGCTAATAATGCAGTAAGAAATCCCCGCAAGGCAGCCCCGGCTGAAACGAAGCTTCATTCCCATGGTCTCAGCAATCCTAATAAACTGGGGAGCACAGGTGGGCTTAATCTCAATATCCACCTCTTGCTGCTTTTTCATCAGTCTTTTAATAGTCTTTTCATAGGCCTGTACCCTTAAAGCCTCTTCTTCTATATTGATGGCCCGGCCAGCAGGAACCAGGAAAAATACATGATAAGCCACTGCTCCCAGCTCAATGGCATAATCGCACAGGCCTTCGATTTCATCTACGTTCCAATCCATTACCGTGGTGTTGATCTGCACTGGGATACCGGCTTCCTGCAGGTTTTTTATGCCCTCCCGGGTCATGGCAAAAGCCTGGGAGAATCCCCTAAAGGTATCGTGCTTACCCTCATCCAGGCTGTCCAGGCTGACGGCAGCTGCCATAATGCCCGCTTTTTTAAGCTTTTGGGCTACCCCAGGGCTTATCAGGGTGGCATTGGTCCCCATAACCGCTCGTAGACCGTTTTCGGTGGCATAGGATACCAGTTCATAGATATCTGGTCGCATTACCGGCTCTCCACCGCTGAAAATCATGATTTTAAAACCAGCCTGCCTGATTTCCCTGATCATTTTATGGGCTTCGGCGGTGGACAACTCCTCTTCCAGACGGGCTCCAGCGTCCCGATAGCAGTGTTCACAGTATAAGTTGCATTGATTAGTGCTGTTCCAAGATATTAACATAATCTCCTGATAGAATTAACTATCAGAATTTCACCTCCACCCCTAGATTATTTACTATAGGCCAAAATCATTTAGCATCCGGGCAGCATCTTTAGCCGCATAAGTAAGAATGATATCTGCGCCTGCTCTTTTGATAGAGGTCAGGATTTCCATCATCACCCGGTCACCGTCCAGCCATCCATTTTGAGCGGCGGCCTTGACCATGGAATATTCCCCACTGACGTTATAGGCAGAAACCGGACAATCAAAACGTTCCTTAACTGCTTTAATAACATCCAGGTAAGCCAAAGCAGGCTTGACCATAACCAGGTCGGCTCCTTCTTCAATATCCAGCTCTACCTCTCTTAATGCTTCTCGGATATTGGCTGGATCCATTTGATGGGTCCTTCTATCCCCAAACTGGGGGGTCGAATCAGCTGCATCCCGAAAAGGTCCATAAAAGCCAGAGGCATATTTGGCTGCGTACGACATTATAGGCATATTGCTAAAAGAATTCTCATCCAGGCATTGACGAATATAAGCTATGCGCCCGTCCATCATGTCTGAAGGAGCCACCATGTCGCAACCGGCCTGAGCATGGGATAAAGCCTCCCGGGCCAGGAGTTCCAGGGTAGCATCATTGTTTATGGTTCCATCTGCATCAACTACTCCGCAATGGCCATGATCAGTATATTCACACATACAAACATCAGTAATCACCAGGGTATCCGGACTGCAGTCTTTAATTAAGCGGATAGCCTGCTGTACCACGCCGTGATCCTGAAAGGCACTGCTGCCTATGCTATCCTTATATTCCGGAATACCGAACAGTAGAACCGCCGGAATACCCAAGCCGGCAATTTCCTTAATTTCCTGTTGGAGTCTGTGGTCCACTGAAAACTGATATACTCCTGGCATAGACTTAATGGGATTCTGCTGATTTTGCCCATGAATCACAAATAGGGGATAAATAAAATCAGTAACAGAAAGAGTTGTTTCCCGCACCATACTTCGCAGGGTTTCACTCTTTCGCATTCTACGCATCCGGTTAATTGGAAACGCCATTATTTCCCACCTCCCTTTAGATCCTTTGCTGTTCCTAATGGTACAGCTATACCACTATCATTCCTCTCGCTGGCCCCCGGCATCTTGGATAATGGCCTGAACAAGTCCGTCAATGGTGTATTGTTCAGCCACAATATCTACGGTGAAACCCAGTTCTCTGGCTTTATCAGCCGTAATCGGGCCTATACAGGCAACTTTTATCCCAGCTGGGAGTTGGGATGCCACATCCCTCCCCATAATTTTAACCAAATTACTGACCGTAGAAGAACTGGTAAAAGTCAGGTAGTCAATCTGGCCTCTTCTTATTTCCTTAAGTATCTTCTGGTTCTTCCCGGTGGCCAAAGCAGCCTGATACAGGTGTATTTCCTCGACCTTAAGCCCCCACTCGGCAAGGGTCTCAGGCAATACGCTCCGAGCCCCCTCGGCCCGGGGCAGCAAGACCCTTTGTCCTGGGACCGTCCTAGCCTTTAGGGTTTCTAAAATCCCTTCTGCCCGGTATTCCTCTGGCATAGCCTCTACTCTCAAGCCTCGGACCTCCAGCATCTGCCTGGTTGCCGGACCGATGGCGGCTATATTTACTCCTTTGAGCTCTCTAATATCTATCTGGTTCAAATCCAGCTGACCAAAAAATATCTTTACCGCATTGACGCTGGTAAAAACAATCCAGTCATATTGGTCAATCTGATTTAAGGCTTGTTTTAATGCATTAAAATTGGCCGCCTTTTGAATCTCTATAGTGGGAAATTCCAGGGAGGTGCCTCCCTCTTCTCTAATTTTTTGCACCAATACACTGGCCTGGGCTCGGGATCGGGTCACTACTATTCGTTTGCCCCACAGGGGTTTTTTTTCCAGCCAGCTTAATTTATCCCGTAAATCAACCACTTCGCCTACCACAATTACTGCCGGTGGCTGGAAATCCGCCTCTTCTACCCGTTGTACAATATTATCCAGGGTCCCGGTCAAAACCTCCTGCTCGGGTAAGGTCCCCCACCGGATCAGGGCTACTGGGGTGTCTGCCCTTCTGCCGTTTTCAATTAGGCGGGAAGATATATATTCCAGATTTTCTACCCCCATTAAGAAAACCAATGTTCCAATTCCGGTGGCTATCTCTGGCCAGTTGATGGAACTGCCCTTTTTGCCCGGTTTTTCATGTCCAGTTATAATAGCCAAACTGGAAGTAGCATCCCGATGAGTAACCGGTATGCCAGCGTAAGCGGGTACCGCTATAGCAGAGCTAATACCGGGAACCACTTCAAAATCCAATCCTTGCTCCCGGATGTAAAGAGCCTCTTCTCCCCCTCGGCCAAATAAAAAGGGATCTCCCCCTTTAAGCCGCACCACCTCTTTACCTTCTCTGGCTTTTTGCACCAACAGATCATTTATTTCATCCTGAGCTAGGGCGTGACGGCCGGATTCCTTACCCACATAGATTAATTCGGCTTCAGGCGAAGCATAGGATAGGATTTCCTCACCCACTAGACGATCATATACTACTACCTGCCCTTTCTCTAGCAGCATTTTACCTTTTATAGTAAATAAACCTGGATCACCTGGTCCGGCACCTATTAAATATATTTTGCCACTCTTCATTTGTTAGCTCCTGTATTTTTTATTCTATCCAGTATGCGGCCAGCCCCAGCATCTAAAAGGGATTGCCCCAACTTAGAGCCCAATTCAGCAGCTTGGCTGGGTCTACCCGTCATCCCCAGGCTGATCATTTCCTGCCCATCCAGGGAAGCGACCAGACCTTTAATCCTTAATTCCTGGCCTTGGAAATCAGCTATAGCTGCTATGGGAACCTGGCATCCCCCTTCGAGCCGGGCCAGAAAACTCCTTTCAGCTTCGACCTGAATTCTGGTTGGTTCATGATTAATCTTTTCCACTATTTTCAGAACTTTGGTATCTCCGGCTCGGGTTTCCACTGCAATGGCACCCTGGCCTACCGCCGGCATCAATAAATCATAACTCAAGCATTCGCTAATCAAGCTTTCAAAGCCCAATCTTTTCACCCCGGCATAAGCAAGTACGATACCATCCATATCCTCTTCCTGCATCTTTCTAATCCGGGTTTCCACATTGCCCCTTAACTCCACTATTTTCAGATCAGGCCTTAAATGCTTTATTTGGGCTTTTCGGCGCAGACTGGAAGTACCGATAACTGCTCCGGGTGGGAGATCAGACAATTTTCGCTTAAACTGGCTAATCAGTACATCCTGTGGATTTTCCCGGGGCAGAACCGCCCCAATGCACAAACCAGCTTCTATTTGGGAAGGCAGGTCTTTCATGCTATGCACTGCCATATCTATAGTGCCGTCCAACAGCTCTTTTTCAATCTCTTTGGTAAACAAACCTTTATCACCGATTTTGGATAAGGCTACATCCAAAATCTTATCCCCGGTAGTCTTGATTACCTGAATTTCCACTTTAAGCTCAGGAACTGCCAGAGCCAGAGCTTCTTTAATATACTCGGCCTGCCACAGGGCCAGCCTACTGCCCCGACTGCCTAACCTCAGCTTCTGCAACATTAGTTCCCTCCGTATCCACCTGCAAATCAAACAGCTTTTTACTTACCTCGGCATACAAATGGCCCTGGTTGCTGCAGGCCATTTCTTTCAGATTAACCACCGGATGATGCAAGAGCTGGTTGATAATGTTGTGGGCCAGAGTAGATACCACCTTTTTCTCCCGCTCGCTCAGATCCAGTCGGTTAAAAACCCTTTTCAATTCCTGTTTTTTTATTAGCTCAGCTTTTTCTTTTAAAGCCGAAATAACTGGCACTACATATAGAGAAGCCAGTTTTTCATTAAATTTATCCAGCTCTTCCTGGATTATTTGCTGGGCCTGGCGCGAAGCCTTTTTTCGCTCCAGATGATTTATGTCTATAACATGCTGCAGCTTATCGATGTCGTAAATCTGTACCCCATCTATCTCGGCCAAAGCCGGATCCACATCCCGGGGCACCGCAATATCAATTATTATTACTCTCCGTCCTTGTCGGGCCTTGAGGATATCTCCGCAATTGCTCATATTTAAAACATAATGGCTGGCTGCCGTACAGCTTATTACAATATCCGCCTGGTCCAAGTGAGCCGGCAATTCATCAAAAGGCACTGCCTGTCCCGAGAATAACCGGGCCATAGCCTGAGCTTTGGCATAGGAACGATTGGATACAATAACTGAGCTCAAGCCATATTCCATGAGATAACGGGTGGTCAACTCACTCATTTCACCAGCCCCAACTACTACCGCCTTTTTGCCCGCCAAACTGCCTAGCTGATTGCGGGCTAATTCCACCGCCACTGAACTGACGGAAATAGGATGACGATCTATCTCGGTTTCACTGCGAACCCTTTTGCCCACACTTATCGCCTGCTGGAACAGGGTATTCAAAACCCCATCTGAAGCTCCTTCATCTTTAGCCCCTTGATAGGCTTCTTTAACCTGACCCAAGATTTGAGACTCCCCCAGAATCATGGAATCCAGTCCAGAAGCTACCCTAAACAGATTCAAAATGGCATCATAGCAATTGGGTCGGTACAAGTATCGTTCCATTTCCTCCTGGGAGAGCGGGGAAAACCGTTCCATAAACTGTTTTAAAGCCTCCATACCCAAGTCTATATCCCGGGCGGTGGCATAGACCTCAGTGCGATTACAGGTATGAAGAATTACTGCTCCTTCCAGGTTTTCTTTATCTTTTAAGTATTCATAGGCTTGATTAATAACCCCACCGGTAAATGCCAGTTTTTCGCGAATTTCCACCGGTGCAGTGTGATGGTTTATTCCAACCAATAAGACATACATTGAGTAACCTTCTCCCTAGCCTTTTCTTTTTCCCCCGCCTTAAGCAAATCAAGTACATCTGAATAAACCAATTCTTCAAATATCTGTTTGCGAACTGCAATGTCCTCAATCTGCTCTTTTACTAATTCCCTTTGTTCTCCCAATATATCAGCAAATTCACCGTAAGCAGGAGTAATAAGCTCTTCCAGCTCCCGGCGCAGCCGGCGTGCAAAAGCCGGACTTTTTCCCCCCGTGGAAATAGCCAGTACCAGTGAATTGCGTTTTAAGATAGAAGGAACATAAAAATCACAATGGGGAGGATCATCCACCGCATTAACCAGGATCCCCCGTTCCCGGCATTGGTTGCTTAGTTCGGCATTTACCTGCTGATCGTCGGTGGCCACAAAGACCATAAAAACATCGTCCAGATCACTGTTCTCCAATTCCCTCTGATATAACTGGATCAATCCTCGATCTGCCCAAACTTTTATCTTATCTTCTACCGCCAAACTTATCACCCGTATAGAACAATCATAACCCAAGAGCTGTTCGATTTTCCGTTCAGCTACTTTACCCCCGCCGATTATGACACACTTCCTATTCTGCAGGTCAATATAAACCGGATATAAATTCTTCATCACGGCCCCCCGACTTATGAAAAAAGGTCTAGAGCCAGACCTATCACCTATTCATCCTTATTTTTCTCTGCTAGTTCTTCTATTTCTTCATCTTTGGCTTTTCTGAAGTTTTGCAGAGCCTTCCCAACTGACTGCCCTACCTGGGGCAATTTCCCAGGACCAACTATAATCAAGACAATGAGCAAAATCAAGGCTAATTCCCAGGGACCAAAATTACCAATCAACCCGAACAAAGCATTCCCTCCTATCTCGAATAATTCCAGAACTATCAATATTCGCTATTTTCCTACTTTTTATTCAATTTGCTTCCCCATGCTTACTGTTATTATGACAAAAAGGCCTTCCTTTGTAAAGAATTTAGACTTGCCCCCTGGACTGAGATTTACTCTTCCAGGGGATCAGCCTCAACACTTTTACGTTTTTTGCGGCCAGCCCATTTGGATATCCAGATACTGATCTCAAACAATAGATAAACCGGTATGGCCATCATCATCTGGGAAACCGGGTCCGGCCCCGGAGTAAGAGCTGCTGCCAGCACCACTATAATCAATAGGGCATATTTGCGATGACTGGCCAGGAGTTCATATCTAAGGACTCCTATTATAGTAAGAAAATATACTACCACCGGCAGTTCAAAGACCAGACCGAAAGGTATGGTAAAGGCAATCACAAAAGCAACATATTGGTCTACTTTAAACATGGTCTCCAGGCTATCCCCGGCAATATAAATAAAGAATTTGAGCACCAGGCTCAGTATACCAAAATAGGCAAAAAGAACCCCAGCAGCAAATAGCAAAAGACTTATGGGCAGCAAAACATATATATATTTACGTTCCGATGGATACAGGGCTGGTTTAAAGAAATTCCACAAAGACCATAATACTACGGGTGAGGCCAAAATGAATCCAGAGAGGAAAGCCAATTTCAATTTTACAAAGAAAGCTTCGGTAACCCCAGTTACCACCAAGTTCTCGTTCAGGTTGGTTAAGGGAGAAGTAATTATAGCCAAAATCTCTTCATTAAAAGAAAAAGATAAGACTGCGGCTACAACTATGGCTATGACACTGATAATTAATGATTTACGCAGTTCTTCCAGATGTTCTATTATGGTTTGCTTGTCTTCCGGTGATAGATCTTTTAAGGCCATAAATTACCCCCCATTGCTAAGTGTGTTATAAACTACTATAAACCTAGTACTCCCGGGCCGAGATAAATTCTGTGAGTTCATATAGGGTGCTTTTTACTGGTTGGTCTGGTAGATATTCCAGCTCTTTTCTGGCTTTACCAGCGTAGTGCTCAGTTACCCAGTGAGCATATTCTACTCCATCCGAGCTTAAAACTATGTCAAGTATGCGCTCCGATTGGGCTGAACATAGGCTGGGGGAGGATAATAGATGCCTTAATTCCTCTTTTTCCGGACTGTGCTTTAAAGCATAAATAGCTGGAAGGGTAATAACCCCCTGCTTGATATCACTGCCAGTAGGCTTGCCCAGTACCTCTTCATCGGCTACAAAGTCAAGTATATCATCGGTTACTTGAAAGGCCATTCCCAGATAATATCCATATAATTCCAGAGCCCTGACCTGGGGGGGCTGGGCTCCTGCAATCATAGCTCCCAACTTGCAACTGACTGATATTAATAAGGCGGTTTTCCTCTCTATTCGGCGCAGATAATTTTTCAGCCCTACCTCTACATTGTAAGAACTCAGCATCTGGTATATCTCACCTTCGCAGATCCTCATACTGGCCTGGGCCAGCACCTCCAGAATGTCTTTGCGCTGATAAGAGGCACTCAAGGCCAGGGCGCGGGCAAAAATGTAATTGCCGGCATTGATTGATACCCGATTACCCCACTGGTATTTTACGGTATAAGTACCGCGCCGCAAGACCGAGTTATCTATAACATCATCGTGGACCAGTGAAGCCAGATGAGTTAATTCCAAGGCCGTAGCCATAGGTATAACTTCTTCCAGATTATCCAGAAAAAAGTGCGCCGCCAGTAAAGCGAAAGCTGGCCGGAGTCTTTTTCCCCCTGCTTTAATCAAATGCATGGAAGCCTGGTTCAAAATATCCACCCCTGAATTGATGTTTCGATTTAGATTCCCTTCCACCATATCTAGTTCCCTGCGGACCGGATCAAAGATTTGCTTATGCATATTTTCCTCTCCAAAAGCGAATTAACATATATTATATAGCTATTCAAGCCAGAATCCAATTAATTCTTATTGCCCTTCCTCATACTGGTATCGCTGGTAAATATTATGCTCAATCTTCAAGGCATCCATGACTTTGCCCACCATAAAATCAACCATATCTTCTAGAGTCTGAGGGTGATGGTAAAATGCGGGCATAGCCGGTATCAGGTAGACCCCTAGTTCTGACAGGGTTAGCATATTGCGCAAATGAATAGAATGTAAGGGAGTTTCCCGAGGTACTAGGATCAATTTACGCTTTTCTTTTAACATCACATCAGCTGCCCTTTCGGTAAGATTCCTGGCATTTCCGGTAGCTATCCCAGATACTAAAGCCATACTGCAGGGCATAACAATCATGGCTTCACAGATAAAAGAACCACTGGCCAAAGGAGCCGCAATGTTTTGGTTGTCATAAAAGTACATTTTTCCCAAGGGCAGATAGGCCCTTAAAGCATTGGCCACCGATCCAGATAAATCCCAACCCAGCTCATGTTACGTGATATTGGCGGCCAAATTGTCGTAGATT
>CAZPSR010000061.1:0-10755 GCA_964589135.1 uncultured Syntrophomonas sp. | reverse complement strand
ATAAGTTGCTAATTTAATGTTTTTGCTGGGTTCGAAGGTATTGACTGCTTTGATTAGGCCAATGGTTCCTATGGAAACCAGGTCTTCGATGTTGATACCGGTATTTTCAAATTTTTTAGCGATATAGACCACTAGTCGCAAATTGTGTTCGATCAGGGTAGATTTAACCGTCATTTCACCCTGACTTAAGCGAGCAATTAAATCCATTTCCTGCCGTTCTCCTAAGGGAGGTGGCAGCACTTCGGTAGATCCGATATAGTGAATTGCTCTGCTCAATTTAAGGGTCACCAGTATTTTGATTATTCCCCACCTAATGCGGCCAAAATCTATCTGCCATCCCATAGCAATCTCCTCCTATCCACCTTCGACTATTTCCGCTGGAATCAACATTTGATAATGGGAACTCAATTTCCCCTGATATATTCCGACCACCATATTCTTATAACCGGGATTATTCTGACCCATTTCCACTTTTACTTCGTCAGCTCTGATTCCCACCAGCATTCCATGCTCTTTACCGATGGAAGTAAAGGGGATTAGCCGCAAACGGCGAGACCAGCTGGATTCGATCAAATCATCCAAGAGCTGGCTCTCATTACTGTTACCTTTAATTGCTTTTTTTACATCATCTGGCAAACAATCCTTTAACAAATCGTATTCGGCTACGATAACCGGCTTGTTGGTAAGTGGGTCCCGAAGATTGTTGCCGGTGTCAAGAAAACCCTGGCCTCTACAAGTCTTGGGGCCGAAGGTAATTTCCACCCTGAATTTGAGCAGTCCCGGTATTATCCGTTGGCTAAGCCACTTAGCTCCAAATATACCAATAAGCAAAGCAGATATTATCCCAGCACCCAGCCATAAATATTGGGAGTTAACGTTATGAACCTTTACCATGTATGAACAAGCTATAGAAGCTCCAGCTACCATGAAGTTAATCCCATAAAAGAAAACCAGGGCTTTTTTGAACAATTCCCAACTGCTTACGGGTAAGGCTATAATCAGCATCAAGCACGAAAATAGTATTTTAGCGGGGATAGTGTAGAACAGGTTCCAGGATGGTAATAGAAAACCAACCGCATATATTCCCCCCAATAATGCTGCTATGGCTATCCTGCTTAATACTGGAGTGATTCGGACCATCCGAAGGGTGGCCCAAAGGATGATAAAATCCATAATAAAATTAATCAAGAAGGTCAAATCAGCGTAAACTTCTGGTCTATCCACTTCATCACCATCTCATCCTATTATTATCCGTACCCTTGCTGCTGCATCTAGACCACTGTATTTACTCACATTAGTAAATAATTATTCCCCTGCTGCCCCTGGCATGTATTCCAAATTATACCAGAGGGCAGAGGGTTCTTTTGTATTTTTATCTGTATGATCATCGCTATAATACCCTATTAAATAGGAAAAACCGGGAATCTTAAGATTCCCGGTCATGTCCGATTAATATCCATAAAGAATTAGCCTTGCCATTGGTATTTATCGGCTATAATCTTTATCTATTTTTCCTCAAAAAAGGAGGTATTTCCAAATCAGCTCTATCCAAGAAAGATGGTGGTGGTTCCATAATCCTGCCTTTTCCATTATCAGCCGCAATAGCTGGCTTGACCGTATCAAAACCAGTAGCTATAACCGTAACTCGTACGTCATCACCCAGGCTCTCATCGATATTGGCTCCGAAAATAATATTGGCTTCGGAATCCGCTGCCTGATGTATAATTTCCGCTGCTTCATTAATTTCAAATAGGGTCAGATCACCGCCACCGCTAATGTTGAACAATACCCCTTTGGCTCCCTCGATAGAGGTCTCCAATAGGGGACTAGAGATGGCCAAGCGGGCGGCCTCGGCAGCCCGGTTTTCACCCTTGGCCTGGCCTATTCCCATTAAAGCCGATCCGGTATTCTGCATTACTGTCTGTACATCGGCAAAATCACAATTAATAACCCCGGGTACAGCAATCAGATCGGATATTCCCTGCACCCCTTGCCGAAGAATATCATCAGCAACCTTAAAGGCATCATTAAAGGCGGTGTTTTTATCTACTACCTGCAACAAGCGATCATTGGGAATGGTTATCAAACTGTCTACTTCAGCTCTTAGACTATTAATGCCATTTTCAGCCTGATTATTTCTCTTACGACCTTCAAAAGTAAAGGGTTTGGTCACTACCCCTACGGTTAGGGCTCCAATCTGCCTAGCTATTCTGGCCACTATGGGTGCTCCCCCGGTTCCAGTTCCTCCCCCCATACCAGCAGTAACAAAAACCATATCTGCTCCCTGTAAGGCTGCTTTTATTTCATCAGAGTTTTCTTCGGCGGCTTTCATGCCTATTTCTGGATCGGCACCCGCTCCCAGTCCTTTGGTCAGTTTAGCTCCCACCTGTATTTTTTTCTCGGCCCGGGATAAGTAGAGGGCCTGGGCATCAGTGTTGACAGCGATAAATTCAACTCCCTTAAGGCCGGCATCGATCATCCGGTTAATGGCATTGTTGCCACCGCCCCCAATACCGATAACCTTGATGTTGGCGAACTGTTGTATGTCTACATCAAAATCCAATGGCATTAAAAAACCTCCTCTAATTTAAGCAAAAAACTCTCTTAGCCAATAATTTAGTTTATTAAATAGGCCATTAACCCGCGGCTTAGTATCATAACTTATTTCCAGATTACTGCCGGCATAGATTAGACCCCCAATAACGGTAGCATATTCAGGACGATTAATATCTGATTGCACACCGCGAAGATTCTCCGGTATGCCTAGTCTAACTGTTATATCCAGGTTTTTTTCCATTATGTTGTCAATACCTGTTAATTGAGCTCCTCCTCCGGTAAGCACAATCCCACCTGGCATTTGCTCCAAACATCCAAAATGTTTTAGCTCCGCATATATCATCTCTATTAATTCTACCACCCGGGCATTGATGATGTCAGCAATAACTTGCTGGGAAACCTGTCTAACCTCTTGTCCCCGGAGATTCTGCACCTTTATAATAGTTTCCACAGAAGCCTGCTCAGGTCCTGCTACCCCATCTTCTTCTTTAATTTTTATGGCATTTTCCAGTGAAGTTTTTAACACAATAGCTAAGTCCCGGGTGATATAGTCCCCACCTACGGGCAAAACCGAGGCATGTAAAAGGTTCCCGCCCGCAAAATAGGCAATATCAGTGGTACCTCCCCCGATATCAATCAACACTACACCCATTTCTCGTTCTGCTGGAAGTAATACTGATTCTGCTGCGAGAATGGGATTATAAACCAGCCTTTCTATCTGCAAATCAATTTTTTCAGTACATCGATACATATTCTGTATGGCTGCAGTAGCAGCAATAACTATGGTCACTTCGCTTTCCAAGCGGCTGCCTACCATACCTATCGGGTCCTTGACCCCATCATATCCATCGACCACATATTGCCTTTCAATGGTCTGTACTACACATCGATCCAGAGGTAAAGCTACATTACGTGATGACTGCAGTACTCGGGATTTATCTTCTGCGCTTATTTCGTAATTGGAATTGCCTACTGCTACCACTGCCCTATTATTCAGAGTACTAATGCTGCTGCCGGAATAACCCAATAGAGCACAGTCAATTTCTTTTCCAGCCAATCGCTCCAATTTATGCAAAGACTCATCTATCGCCTTGGCCGCAGCTTCTATATCAATAATATTTCCTTTTCTTAGGCCTTGACTGTCTACCGTTGTTATCCCTAATATATTAATATCCTGGTTATAGTTGAACTCAGCCATGGCAGCCTTGATTGTACTGCTGCCAACATCCAGGCTCACTACTTTGTTTTGTCTTTTGATAAGAACCTACCCCTTACAAAACTTCTATACTGATAAATACCACAAACGCTTTCCTATTCCTTTAAAGGGAGCTGATTTTCTTTAGTGTTTTTTTAATAGATATCGACGAATTATCCCCAAATTATTGAACAAGCGGACCCCAAAAACAATAACCGCAGCTAGATACAGTTCAACTCCCAAGCGGTCTCCCATATAAGCTAGACCAGCCGCCAAAAGCATATTAACAAAAAAACCGGAGGTAAAAATCAGATTATCAAAACTATCTTCCATATAGGCCCGGATTCCACCAAATACCGAATCCAAGGCAGCCAAAACTGCAATGGACATGTACTTGGTATATACCAGAGGCAGCATGACCGGCAACTGAAAACCTAAGACTAGTCCCACCAATAAACAGAATACCGCCAATAACCACATACTGCTACTCCACCTTTTCTTGATACTGAGAAGGTACTGCATAGTTAATTCTGCTCGGACCACTATAGGCTGGCAATTTTATTTTTTCTACCTTCTGTACATTGGTTTGCAGGCCGAGAAATTTCAAGGTGGTCAAATGACCTCCATTAAGCATAAGTCCACTCTGAAGCATATCCGGATCGCCAATAGCTTCAATTGTAAAAGGAGGTCCGATTTTAGTCCAATTAACCAGAATCAGAGTACCAGCACAGCGAATTTCCGACATAGCGGTAAGTCTTTCGCCATTGATAGCTAAAGCTTCAGCTCCCGAAGCCTTTAATTCATTGACCAGGATCAGTAAATCAGAATCATGGACAATGGAGTAACTGGCATTATCCCCCGGTTGCAGATTAAGATTGCTGTCATTGAGGGATAGTACTATCCCGGGCCCTTCAGCCGGAATAGTTCCCGCTATCATCTGGGCTTTCTGTAATTCATCCTGCAAATCTTTCATGGCCTTATCGGTTTCCCGCACATTGATTAGCTTATCCCTCAAGGATAACACCTCTTCTTCCAGGGTCTCTTTTTGCTGGGTTACGGTATTCAGTTTCTGGGTTAATTCATCCACCCTTTCAGGCATGAGGTCAGCCTGGTAAGTATCAGTTGCCTTAAACTGAACCGCCAAAAGCATCCCCATGACCAAGCAGACCAAGGCAATAGATATTTGCGCCCCTTTACTTTTCATAAAACCACCTTCCAGATCACTTACTTGATTTGCAGGGCCGGTTGTCCAGCAAACCTGAGATCTATATATTGCAAGACACCAGTGCCTTCTTCTTCCAGCCTTTCTTCCATCTGAAACACCTGGTTGATAAAGGCTGCTTTCTCTTCCAAGCGTTCCAGGTTGCCAAATTTGATTTCGCTGCCCTTAAGGGTATATATTATTATTTCATTACTTTTTGCATCATAGTGAAATTGCGAAATCTGCTCCTCATCCTGTTGCGGCAGCAATTGGCAGATCTCTGCAATCATTTGCACTCCTTGGCTGGCAATGGCATGTCCCAAATTAACCCTCTCGGGAGGGTCATTAATGGTAATCAAACAATAATAATCCTGAGGTAGATTGATTACCCTATCTATACAAACTCCTTGCGAATCCAAGATCAGGAAATTGCCATTATAAGGCATCACTGCCCATTGTTCCCGTTCTACTACCGTAATTCTTATTTCACGAGGTAAGTGGCGAATCACCTGGGCTGATTTTATCAAGGGATGAATCTGGATAGCTCTAGCGGAAAGCCTATTGTTGACTTTAAATATGTTAGTGCCCAGACTAATATCAGCCAATTGTAAAACTTCAGACTCGCTAACTTTTTCCGTACCCATTATAGTAATTTTATCAATAAAGAAAAAAGAACTATATAAGAAAAATAATACACAAATAAGAGCAACAAAAATCAGGATGGCAATCTGAAAGAAGTTGCGGGATTTCTGCTTTACCATTCTGTCTCCTACCCCACAATTATTGTGATGATTATACCAGATATCGCAGTGAAAATCAGTAAATTATTATTGCCATACAGAGAAGGCCGAATTTCATGAACTCTGTCTTCTCTGTATATCAGCCCCTATACCCTTCAGCTTAATATGAATGTTTTCATATCCTCGGTCTATGTGTTGTACGCTGCTAATCTCAGTCTGCCCGCTAGCGAACAATCCTGCCAGAACTAAAGCGGCTCCCGCCCGCAAATCACTGGCTTCCACACAAGCCCCTTCTAATGCCTCCTGGCCCTTGATTATGGCTACCCGTCCTTCTATTTTTATATCTGCTCCCATGCGCCTAAGCTCTGATACATGCATATAGCGATTCTCAAAAATAGTCTCAACTACTATACTGGTTCCTTTAATGGTAGAGAGCAGAGCCATAGTCTGAGGCTGCATATCAGTAGGAAAACCGGGATAAGGCATCGTCTTAAAATCAGCCGGACGCAAACACCTGCTGCCAATCACCCTGAGGCCAGTGTTGCTTAGCATTATTTCTACTCCCATTTCCCTCAGTTTGTATACTAATGGCTGGATGTGTTCCTTGGCTATATTCTCAATAAATACATCTCCCCGAGTTATAGCTGCCGCAATCATGAAGGTACCAGCTTCAATCCTATCTGGGATAACTACATGATCTATGCCGCCAAATCTGCTAACCCCTTCTATACGAATAGAATCCAAACCAGCCCCTTTAATTTTGGCTCCCATACGGTTTAAAAAATTTTGCAGATCAATAATTTCCGGTTCCCGGGCTGCATTTCGTATAATGGTGGTACCCGGTATGGCACTGGCGGCCATGATCAGATTTTCTGTGGCACCTACACTGGGGAAATCCAGCAGTATCTCCCGTCCCCTCTTAGGTTCCCCCTCTCCAATCATAAAGCCGCCTTTTTCCCAAACTCGGTAGCCCAGATTATTAAAGCCCTTCAAATGTAAATCTACTGGTCGGCTACCTATGGCACAGCCACCGGGATAAGCTACCTTAGCAGTTCCGAAACGAGCCAGGAGCGCACCCATAACCAGATTTGAAGCCCGCATCCGGCGGGATATTTCTTCTGGTATCTCGCAAGACCTAATATTTCGACTATCAATTATCAAAGAGTCTTGTTCTCTTTTTACCTTAGCCCCTAAAATAGTCAAGGCTTCAGCCATAACCTTGATATCTTCCAAGTCCGGTACCCCTGATAAAACCACCTCACTGGAAGATAGTATACTGGCTGCCATTATTGGTAGTATAGCATTTTTTGCTCCACTTACCTTAACTTGACCTTTGAGAGAGACTCCTCCATTGATTACCAAATTATCCAAGTTAACACCTCCATCAGGGTCTCTCCTGAAGAAAGCCTTATATATCCTCCACTATTTCCCGGCCTATTTTCCAAACATCTCCAGCTCCCATAGTTATAATCATATCCCCTTGTTCTATGCTATTTAGCAGATATCTTTTGGTATCTGCCAAAGTCGGCAGATAAAGGGCTTGGCACCCAGTATTTCTGGTAGCCTGGTAAACATTGTGGCCGCTTATACCATCTATAGGCGACTCTCCAGCCGAGTATACATCAGTAATTATGGCCAGATCAGCTCCTTTTAGAGAATTTCCCAACTTGTCACCCAGCAGTTGAGTACGGGTATAGCGATGAGGCTGGAACACGACTACGATTCGGCCTTGATGCGCCTTACGGGCAGCATCAATGGTAACTCTTATCTCGGTGGGATGATGGGCATAGTCATCAATTATGACCGCCCCAGCCCGATGACCAATAAGCTCAAATCTCCGTCCTGCTCCTTTAAAATCCTTAATGGCTCTTTGGGCATCTCCCCAAGCCCCCCCTAGCTCCAAAGTAATAGCTATAGCGGCCAGGGCATTTATTGCATTATGCTTACCTGGAACCCCTAAGTCCATGGTCCCTAACTTCTGGTCTCTTTTATATACCTCACATTTTGATCCCATGCCTTCAGGCTGCCAATTATCCAAATAATAATCATTTTTTTTAGCTATACCATAAGTAATCACCCGGGTTGAAGCAGTGGCTTTTATTACATGGTTATACTCATCTTCTCCATATAGCATGGCAAACCCCTCTGGCTTGACTTGGTCAATATACTGACGAAAAGCATTCTGAATATTTTCTACTGATTTGTAGTAGTCCAGATGGTCATCTTCAATATTGGTAATAACTGCTACGTAGGGAGTTAATTCCAAGAAGGAAGCATCACTTTCATCAGCCTCCACTACCGCATAAGGGCCCTGGCCCAAACAGGCATTTAATCGACTGCCTTGTAATTCTCCTCCCACAATAAAAGTAGGATCAAATCCATTATAGTTTAGACACTGATAAATCATGGAAGTGGTAGTAGTCTTCCCGTGAGCCCCGGCTACCGCTATCCCTTGCCGTTTATTGACTAATTCAGCCAGCATCTGGCCCCGGGACCAAATCGGAATACCTTTGTCCCGAGCTGCCATGAGTTCAGGATTATTAGCTGGAATAGCAGTAGACACTACCACCCGTTGTACGCCGTCCTGGACCTGGGATGAAGAATGACCCTGAAAAACTTCTATTCCCAATTGGGATAATTTTTTAGCAGTGCTGTTACTCTGCAGGTCAGACCCACTAACTCGATATCCTTCTTCACTTAGAACTCTGGCAATACCGCTCATGCCCGCTCCTGCGATTCCTACCATGTGCACCCACCCTTTGGCAGCGGCCATATCCTCATCTCCTTAAAACTTTGTATTAAGAATTACATCTTATAGTATGCACAATTAATATAAGTGGTTACATTAACTTTAGCCTTTGTTTTGGTATCTGCTGTATACCCTGCCTTCTCTTAGTACTCTTTCAGAACAATATCCAGTATTTTATTCAAAGCATCCGGTCGGGCTTCATTCCTTATATTGGTACTCATTTGTTCTAAATAATCTATACCTTCCCTTAATTCTTTCAATTTCTTATATAGAGTTTCTCCATCCAAGAACTCATCGATAACCATACTTGCTGCTTTTTTTTCTAGCAAAGTGCGGGCATTCTTTTCCTGGTGGTTTTCTGCTGCATAGGGATAGGGTACCAGGATGGCCGGCAAACCCAAAACAGCCAGTTCACTCAGGGTGCTGGCTCCTGCCCGGCAAAGTGCCAGATCAGCAACTGCCATAGCATCTTCAATATTATGCATAAAGGGCTTTACCAAAAGCCGATGAATATTTAAGCTGAGTGACTCCAGGTTTTTGATAATACTCTCATATTCCATTTCACCGGTTATCCAAATTAATTGCATATCTGGCAGGGGATACTCCTGTAATAATTGCATAATAGCTGAATTAATAGATTGAGCCCCTCTGCTGCCTCCAAAGGCTAACAAAGTAAATACCCCCCGCTTCAGACCTAGCTTTTTGAAGGCCTCTGCCTGATTAACCTCCATAATTTCCTGCCTGATCGGCAAACCGGTGACTTTTATATTTTTCGCTTTCAGATGACGAGCGGCCTCGGGAAAATTGATCATAGTACAGTCAACCTTCTTGGCCAGTTTGCGGTTGGCTATTCCAGGCAAGGCATTCTGTTCATGGATAAAGGTTTTACAGCCGGGGAAAAGTGTAGCTGCTGATACTACCGGAAAAGACACATAACCACCTGTACCCACTACAATTTGGGGTCCAAAACTTTTAATTATATTCCAGGCCTGGAAAATACTACGAGGAAATTTGGCCAAAGTGGCCGACGCCTTGAGCAAAGAAGAACGATTAAGCCCTGTAATATCTACCGTAACGAAATCAAATCCAGCCAAAGGTACAATCTTGCTTTCCAAACCCTCACGGGTGCCAACATACAATATAGCTGCATCAGGCAGCCTGTCCTTTATTCCACTGGCTATAGCCAGGGCCGGATAAATATGCCCTCCGGTCCCGCCTCCACTAATTACAACTCTCATAATTATTTTCTCCTTTTTGCTCTTGGAGGAATCTGGAATTCAAATCAACCCATGGTTTCCTGGGGTCCAAGTATATCCTATCAACGACTTGAACTATAACGAGAAATATTTAAGAGCAAGCCAACCCCTACCATGGTGAAAGCCAGGGATGATCCACCATAGCTTATAAAGGGCAGGGTAATACCGGTTACCGGCAACACCCCTGATACCACACCAATATTAATGGCCGCTTGGAATATGATCATTACGGTTAGTCCTGCAGCCAGAAGACTCCCGAAGGTGTCTGGAGCATAGATGGCAATCTTAAAACCTCGCCAAGCAAATAGCAAGAACAAGGCAATAACCAATCCTGCTCCAATAAAACCCAGTTCTTCCCCCAATATGGCGAAAATAAAATCCGTATGCTGCTCTGGCAGATAGAAGAACTTCTGTCTGCTCCGGCCCAATCCCAGACCAAAGAGCCCCCCTGAACCCAGGGCATATAGGGATTGTATGGTCTGGAATCCCTCATCACTGGCGTATTTCCAGGGGTCCAAAAAAGCAGTCCACCTTTGCATACGATAGGGCTCCATTTTTATCATTGCAGTAAGGGCAGCTCCCCCCGCCAACGCCATTATCCCCATATGTGATATTCTGGCTCCAGCTGCCAACATCATAAAAAATACCGTTCCGGCAATAGCGAAAGCAGTACCCAAATCAGGCTGCAACATGATTAGCCCGCATACCAAAGCCAGTAGCAATATATATGGGAGGATCCCAGATTTAAACATCTTCATTTTATCCAGGTTAATATCCATAGCTCGGGCTAGAAACATAACCATAGCCAGCTTAAGCATTTCCGAAGGAGCAAACCCAGCAAAACCCAGGTTGAGCCAACGGCTGGAACCCTTGGTTTCAATCCCCAGAGGAGTTATTACTAAAATCGAACATAATAAGGCCAAGACCATCAAGGGCAGGGCCATTTCCCGCAAGCGAAGATAGTTGATTTTCATCACCAGGATCATGGCTGCTATTCCTATGCTTACCCATAAGAGCTGTTTTTTGAAGAAAAAATAAGGGTCATCATATCTAACCCC
>CAZPSR010000060.1:0-10794 GCA_964589135.1 uncultured Syntrophomonas sp. | reverse complement strand
TCAATGATGAAGGGTGAAAGTAGATTAGTAAGGAGTGATTATTATTTTGAAAGAAAATGCATACCCCAGCTGGCTGAAAGCAATATTGATTATACTAGTTCTTGCTTTAATAAGCTGTTTTGTTTTGCTATTTAATTATGAACACTTTATGTCAAATGCAGTACAACAGCCTTCCACGGAAGATAGAGCCCAGCCTGATGAAAACAAATCCCCGGCTCCTTCCTTAGTTATCGTAGGACCGATGGATATTCCCGATATGGTTGAAAGGGTGAGCCCTTCCATAGTAAATGTGGAATCCAGCCGGACTGTAAGCAGTCCCTTTTACGGTGATCCTTTTTTCCGGCAGTTTTTCGGGGATCTCAACCCAAATGTGGAAAACAGTATAGGGACTGGATTTGTGATCAGTGAAGACGGGCATATCGCCACTAATCAGCATGTGATTGATGGAGCTGATCAGATATGGGTGAACTTCAACGATGGCAGTAAACTTAAGGCAGTGGTAGTAGGCCAGGATTATGAAATGGATTTGGCCATTCTTAAAGTTGAAAACCAGGAAAAATTTGTTCCCTTACCCCTGGGTGATTCAGAAAAATTGAGGGTAGGAGAATGGGTAATAGCTATTGGTAATCCCTATGGATTGGACCATACAGTAACCGCTGGGGTAGTCAGTGCCAAAGGCCGGCCCATGCAGATAGAAAAAAGGGTTTATAAAGATCTGATTCAAACCGATGCCGCTATCAACCCAGGTAATAGTGGTGGGCCTTTGCTTAATACCGAGGGAGAAGTGGTGGGAATAAATACCGCTGTTAATGCCCAGGCCCAGGGTATTGGTTTTGCCATCTCCATTAATACCGCCCGGGATATACTGGATGATTTGATTGTCAAGGGCAAAGTTATCCGGCCCTACATCGGTATTCATCTTCAGTCGGTGGATCAGGATATTGCTGAATACTTAAATATTGAAAACCAGGGTATAGTAGTAGTCGGAATAGAACCTGGATCACCTGCGGAAAAAGCCGGTATTAAAAAATATGATGTGATAAGCAGAATTGATAAAAAACCGGTTAACACCTACGATGAGCTGCAGAGTGTTTTAAAAGATAAAAAGGTGGGAGATACCATTGTCCTGGAAATATTAAGACAAGCTAAGCCCATGATAGTTTCACTTAAATTAGCAGAAAAGCCTTAAAAGAACAGGATTATACTTTCCGTTAGAGAATTATATAAGAAGTGAGCAATCTACTTAGCTTGCTGGATAAATAACAGTGATGACAGGTAAAGGTTTAAGGGCGAAAACAACACATTAAGTAATGGTTTAAGATTAAGGAGGGAGACTGTTGACTAATAAATTCAGTCATATCGGGGTATTGACCGGAGGCGGAGATTGCCCTGGATTAAATGCGGTCATAAGAGCGGTTACCAAATGCGCCAACCTGGAATATGGTCTGGAAGTAGTAGGCTTTATGAATGGTTTCCGGGGATTGGTGGAAAACGATTATATGCCATTAGATCTGAATACTGTTTCAGGAATTAGTCATACGGGTGGTACCATATTGGGATGCAGTAATAGAGACAATCCTTTTGCTTACTATTCTACGCGTCAGGGTCAGATGAGCCAGAGTGATGAATCTGAAAGAGCTTTGTATAACCTGGAGCATCTGGCCTTGGATGGGCTGATAGTAATAGGTGGAGATGGTAGCCTAAATATTGCCCATCGTTTTAGCAAACTGGGGGTTAGGGTAGTTGGAGTTCCTAAAACTATAGACAATGACCTATCTGCAACTGACGTTACTTTTGGTTTTAATACTGCGGTAAATACTGCTTCCGAGGCTTTGGATAAGTTGCATACCACAGCTGAATCACACCACCGGGTAATGATTCTCGAAGTTATGGGGCGTTATGCCGGTTGGATAGCTGCCCATGCAGGAATATCCGGCAGTGCCGATGTCATTCTAATTCCTGAAATTCCCTATAATATTGATTCAGTTCTGGCTAAGATATCCGAGCGCTATCGGAAAGGGAAAAAATTTAGCATTATAGTGGTGGCTGAAGGGGCCTTCCCGGAGGGTGGAGAGATGGTAGTTCAAAATTATGTTCCTACCAGCCATGATCCCATTAGATTAGGTGGAATCGGGCAGAGGGTGGCCGAAGAGATAAGTGCCAAGTTAAAAAATATTGAGATTAGGGTTACGGTATTGGGCCATCTACAAAGAGGAGGGGCTCCGGTTCCTTTTGACCGGGTTTTGGCTACCCGCTACGGAGTAGCAGCAGTAAAAGCCTTTATGGACGGTAAATGCGGAAGAATGGTTAGCCTACGCGGTGCCAACATTACCACCGTACCTTTGGAAGATGCCATAAAGGAAATACGCAAGATTGACCCTAATAGTGATTTGATTCATGCCGCCCAAGCAGTAGGAATTAGTTTTGGCGATTTCAGATAAAGCGCTTGTTTTTGGAAGGGGTTTATAAGGTGGAAAAAATCGCAGTACTAGGAGCAGGAATAATGGGAGCGGGCATAGCTCAAGCGGCCGCTTTAGGAGGATACCAGGTAATACTCCGCGATCTGCAAATGCACTTAATAAAAGATGGATTAAATACCATTGATCAGACCCTGGGTAAGATGCTGGATCGCGGTTTAATCACCCCAGAGGATAAGCTTATGGCCTTTAAGCGTTTACAGGGAACCACTGATCTATCGGATTTGAAGGATGCAGACCTGGTTATTGAAGCAGTAGTGGAAAACATGTCAGTAAAAAAGCAAATATTTGCGGAGCTAGATAGTCTATGTGGGGAAAATACCATTCTGGCTACCAACACCTCATCTCTTTCTATTTCTGAGATAGCTGCTACAACGGGCCGAACCGATAGAGTTCTAGGTATGCATTTCTTTAATCCTGTTCATCATTATGACCTGGTAGAGATTATCCAAGGGTTGGAAACCTCTGCCAAAACCTTGCAAAAGGCCAGCAATTTTTGCCATAGAATAGGGAAACACAGCGTTTTGGTAAAACGGGAGAGTCCGGGTTATATAGTTAATCGTATTCTGCTTTCATTTATCAATGAAGCAATATTTGTATACGCCGATGGAGTGGCTGAAAAGGAGGATATAGATACTGCAGTTAAGCTGGGACTGGGTATGAAACTGGGACCCCTAGAACTAGCGGACAAAATAGGTTTGGACCATATTTACCGGACCATTATTGGATTCAATGATGAATTTCGGGATAGCAAATACCGACCTCATCCTCTTTTGGCTACCATGATAAGGGCTGGCCATCTGGGGGTAAGCAGTGGCCAGGGTTTTTATAGCTATGAGTGTCCTAATCAAACCCGTGGTGATTAATATGGCGGGAGGAGATGGAGATGGCATATAAGCCTCGTAAATCATTTGGTGCATGGTATGGACTGATTGTAGGAATCATGGTTTTTGGTATTTGTTTGTGGGGGATAAATTTCTCCTTGGGGGAAGAAGATCGGGTATTAAAACTAATGTTACTGGTTCCAGCTTATCTCTTTATGCTGGCTTATTTTTCTTTTGTCTTTAGCGCCTTTAGGTTGAAATATGAAGTAGATGAGAAGGGCTTAACCATTAAAGCCGGTTTTAGGTGCGTCACTATTCCTTATCAACAGATTAATGAATTGATTGAGGTTAAAGGCCCATTCAATATATTTTCCATTATCGGGGCCAACTGGCCCGGGCTCAAGATTGGTTTGTTTACGGTTAGAGGGATGGGACCCATTAGATTTTATGCCTCGCAAACCGCAGAAGGATTTCTGTTTATTAAATCTAATCAGGGATTTATTGGGATTACCCCTGCTGATGACAGCTACTCCGATTTGCTGAAAAAATTAGAAGATAAAACTGGCCAGGAAGCTCAGGTCTTTTCCGTTGATAGTATTCCGACCGATGAACAGGGAGAAAATGTGCGGGAAGACAACTTCTATAAGCTATTATTAAGGATAAATCTGGTAATGCTTTTGGCTTATGGCTTATACCTGGCATTGGTCTTCCCGGGTTCAGGAGCCCCCAATTTCATCGTATTGTTGTTGGTACTGGCCCTGGCTCTGTTTTTCTTCAATATCGGCAATGCGGAACGCCTTTATCAGTTTAGTTCTACCGGTGGTTACGTTTTACTATCAATTGGCATCCTGGTAACCGGCATATTTTTCATTCTCACCCTGGGAGAATTGAGCCTGTAATCATAATCCGGGGGCCGAAGTGCCTTCCCTCCATACTTGTTCATTGCTGAGCCGTATAAGCCAAACCGATTTCATCGCTGACCCGATCCAGTAAACCTACCAATTCTTTGCAGCAACGGCTCAATTTATCTGCCTGATAATTGGCGGAAAGTTGCTGAAACATATTGGAACAGTAGTCACGCAAACCCAGGTATAGTATCAAGAAGTCTACCTCATCAACCTTTCGGTTTACTGTACAAATATGCTGGAAATTTTTTATCCTTTCCGTAAAAGTATCTAATGATTTATTTAGCAAATTACTGCCCTCAGCTAATTCTTCCTTACCTTTATAAACGTTAATGAATTCTTTATTTTGTTGACAAAAAGCTTGATAACAGTTATTGAGTTCATAATGCAGAAGCTCAATCAGTTTAGTTTTTTCGATTTTTTGATAAAAAAGCAGATTTTTTACCGTCTTTTGATTATTATCCGGTAATGTAGAAAACACTTGGTTTAGGCTGTCAGTAATCACTTTATTTAACTCTAAGGCCAGATTATATAGTTCACTTGTGGTTCCAGGCATATTTTCTACGCTTTTCAGTTCTGGGCGACTATAAATGGTATTTATCTGGGACACCACTGAACACCTCCTTTTACATACCTTGCTCATTAAATGATTGCAATATTAGGTGAATATATAACCAGATAGCGATTATAAGACTTATTTCTGTTGAAGATTAGCAAAAGAGGAAATTTCACTGGGGAGATAACTTCAGCTGGTTCAGATGATCCAAAGCAGCGCTACTCATGTTATTACAGGCGGATTATTTAAGTATTGTAAACATACTATGGCCTTTTACGGTGCTAAAATATATAATGAAATTTGATTCCCCTGCGAAAACTTGTATTTCGCAGGGTTTTCGCAGGGGTATTAAATTTGAATATTTTTGAAGGGACAGATTTAGATGCAGCTTGGAATCGTGGGTATGCCCATGGTAGGAAAGAGCACTATATTTGATTTGCTCACCGAAAATACGGGCAAAGAATCAGTGCCGGGAAAACCCAATATTGCTATGGCTCGCGTGCCTGATTACAGAGTAGATCGGCTATCAGACTACTATAAACCCAAAAAAACTACTTATGCCCAACTAGAGGTGGTAGATATTCCTGGATTGGTGCCTGGGGGCGAAAAAGCCGCCGCCGTTTTCTTGGATGCAGTGCGACAGGCCGATGCGTTACTTTTGGTAATAAAAGCATTTACCAACAGCCCCAATGAAGAGGTAGATCCGGTAGGAGATATCGAGACCCTAAACTATGAACTGCTACTGGCCGATCTGGACCTGATCGAGAAACGCATCAAAAGAATCAATGAAAACAAAAAGAAAAAGCAGTTGGAAGAAGAGCGCAGTCTATTAGAGAAATTACAATACCGCTTGGAAAATGAAAAACACCTGTCAACGGTGGAACTAGATCCAAATGAGCAGGAAATTATGAAAACCTATCAATTTCTTACCAATAAGCCGATACTTATAGGGGTGAACCTGGCCGAGAGCAAGATGCAGAAAAAGGACTATCCCGGGCGGGATCAATTACTGGCTTATGTGGGAGAACATGGCCTAAAAATGGTTGAAGTATCAGCTGAAATCGAAAAAGAAATTGCCGAACTGGATTCAGAAGAAAAAGAGCTGTTTATGCAGGAACTGGGATTGACAGAAACCGGCATGGAAAGGATAGCTAATAGTGTATATGAAAGTCTGGGATTGATTTCTTTTATAACCAGCGGTGAGGATGAAGTAAAGGCCTGGACTATAAAAAATGGAACAAGCGCCCGAACTGCAGCGGGAAAAATACACTCAGATATTGAAAGGGGATTTATCAGGGCTGAAGTAATTAAGTATGAAGACTTTGAACTTCTGGGTAGTATTAACAGGGTAAAAGAAAAAGGATTGTTTAAACTGGAAGGTAAAGAATATCTGGTTAGAGATGGAGATTTGATTAACTTTAGATTTAATGTATAGGGTGAATGAATATGAAGACAATTATCATCGGCGCGGGTAAGGTTGGTTTCAGCATAGCCCAGCTTTTGTCAAGTGAGAATCAGGAAGTGGTAGTAATAGAGCAGGATGAGGCCAGGCTTAATATTGTTAACGATAATTTGGATGTACAGGTGGTTCTGGGCAGTGGATCTTCTCCTGCCACCCTGGAAGCGGCGGGAGTAAGGGATGCTGCCATGTTAATAGCGGTAACCGAGATGGATGAATTGAACATGATTGCCTGTCTATTAGCCAAGCAATATGGAGTCAAAACTACCGTTGCCCGGGTTAGAAACACCGAATATTTGGAAAGTCCCATTTTTTCACCTGAAGCCCTCTTGGGGGTGGATCTTATCATTAATCCGGAACGGGTTACTGCTCAGGAAATAGCGAAAATAGTTCGAAATCCGGAAGCCCTAAGTGTTGAATACTATGCTGACCGAAGGGTACAAATGATAGAAATTGAAATACCTCTCGATTCATTTTTGCACGGCACCCGACTTCGAGACTTAGATAGCTCCAGTTTTGTTATAGTATCAATAATCAGGCAACATCGGACCATAGTTCCGGCTGGTAACGACATTTTGTATTCAGGTGACAAAATATATATCATGGCTAAAACTACCCTAATGACCTCGGTTTTAAGTTATTTGGGCATTAAATCCAAAAAAATAGATAAGGTTACTATCCTGGGAGCAGGAAGAACTGGCTGCTATTTAGCCCGTATTATAGAAAGGGAACGCTGGCCTATCAATGTTAAAATTATTGAGAAAAATCCCCAACGAGCGCGTAGAGCTGAAAGTATGCTAAAAAGCACATTGGTAATCAATGGTGATGGAAGTGATTTGGAATTATTGAGAGACGAAAATATCGGAGCCACTGATATTTTTATTTCTGTTACCAATGATGACCGCTTGAATATTTTGTCCTCCCTGATAACCAAGAGTTTGGGAGTAAAGCTAACCATTTGCAAAGTGAAAAGATCTGATCTTATGCCATTAGTAGACCAAATCGGCATTGATGTTACTATGAGTCCCCGTATGCTAACCGCCGGTGCTATCTTAAAATACATCCGGCGGGGGGACATCGTATCAGTTACCCTAATGGGGGAAGAAATGGCAGAGATGCTGGAGTTAGTAGCCCAACCAGGGTCAATAGCGGCAGGCAAAAAGCTTAGCAAAATCAAGTTTCCTCCCGGATCAGTATTAGGAGCTATTGTGAGGGAAGATCAGGTAATTATCCCCAGTGGTGAACACGAGATAAAAGCCAACGATCACCTCATGGTGTTCTCCACGTCCAAAAGCATCCCCAAAGTAGAAAAACTCTTCTTTAAATAAGTTAAAAAGGGGGCCTGGCCCCCTTTTTAACTTATTTGTAGTCATAATAGGCACCTCATATTAGCAATATTCATAATATGAAATATATTAATCAAGAGGGGTTATAAAATGAAAAAACCTGCTACAGTCGAGTTAACCCCCAAGCTTATGCAAGAACTCGCACCCGCCACTATGATTCAAATCAGGGCTGGAAATCGGTTTTGTATGGCCCGGATAGCTGCCGACCCCAAGCCAGCAGAGGACAACAGCTTGCGGCTGAACCATAGTGCGGCTAGAGAGCTTAAGCTACCTGTTAACAGTTATCATATTTACGATCTGGATACTAATCAAATGTGGATTGGTCCGGTGGTAGCTGTGATGAGCAGCGCAGTTCATAACAACCGTCACCCCCGCGGCAAAACTGGAAAAATGCTTAGAGAATTGATTGAATATGCCAAAAGCAGAGGTATATTAGTATACTTATGTGGCCTGGATGGGATACCGCGAGATCCCTATCATATCCGAGGTATAAGCATCAAGAATAATAATTGGCAGCCTGGAGTATTCCCCTGGCCCGATATAATCTATAATCGGATTCGCCTGCGCAAAATAGAAAAGTTGCCAAAGACCAAGCGCCTGCTTAAGCAAATCAATCTAGATAAAAGAATCCATTTTTTTAATAGCCGCTTCCTGAATAAACGAGAAGTATATGAAGCGCTTAAAACACACCCAGATACTGATACAATAATACCTGATACTCGCAGCTTTAGTCGGTCTAACCTCTACTCCATGTTAAAAATCCATAATGAAGTATTTATGAAACCCAACCACGGTTCTATTGGGAAGGGGATATACAAAATCAAAATGCTTGCTCCCGGACGTTATTCTTATGCTGCCGCAGCTTCTACTGTCCCGATTTGGAAAGGCCCTTATACCATGGAATCACTCTTTCGCCATTTACACTTGAAGGCCGGGATGCAGAGAGATTACTTGTTGCAGCAAGCGATAGAACTGGCCCGCTATAAATCCCGGATTTTTGATGTACGCTGTCAGGTGCAAAAGAATCACCTGGGAAAATGGGTCCTAACCGGTCTGGCAATAAGAGTAGCGGCTAAGCACAAATTTGTTACCCATATACCCAATGGCGGAAAGGCCGAGGTCTTTGAGCAAGTGATTTTGCGAGTTTTTCCTTCTCAATGGACCAGGAAAAACATCGATAATCAATTAGCTCATATAGTTTCTTCGATTCCGGTAATCCTGGAGCAAAAACTGGCCCTGAATCTGGCCATACTTACTATGGATCTGGGGATTGACGAAGGGGGGAAGGTGTGGATACTGGAAGTCAACTCCAAACCATCCAGTTTTGATGAAGATGATATAAGAATGAGACATCTCAAATATCTCTGCGACTATTTCATTTATGCAGCTAGACAAAAGAATAGGAAAGGTATTTATGAAGTTTAACCTATTATATGAGAATAACAAATCAGGTCAAAAACTTCTGGAGGCTATTAAATCTTGTTATCAAGAAGCAACTGGGGATGAGTTTATCCTACAGGAAGCCCCTTATTTGCACATATTTCTTGATATGGGCCAAACATCTTATGTAAGAACCATAAATAGTCCTCAAGCCATTCAACGGTGTTCTGACCAGGATAATTTGATAGGGATAATGAAAGCAAATGGAATCCATGCCGGAGGGGAAGAAGCATCAGCCTCCAAAATATATGAAGTTCTGGTTTTCGATATGAAAATAATATTTATACGTCAAAAGGTTAAAAGCAAGAGTGGCAATAGGATTAGGTATTTAAGAGAAAATCAAAAAACCCGGGTAGTGGAGATGGCCAAAAAAGCCTTGATATTATCCGGATTGGACTTAGCCTTAATTAGAATCCAGTTGACCTCGCACAAAAGGCTTCAATTCATAGACGCCCAATCCAGTCCCGGACTCCGCGACCAGGATATAAAAGCCTTAATAGAAAAACTAAACCAAATGCATAACCATAAAACGAGGGAAGTAAAACTGGGAGCTGATCCCGAATTTATGATAATAAATAATCGTACTGGCAAACTGGTGTCCGCATCCCAGTTTTTCCCAATCCAAGGTCTGGTAGGCTGTGACAATATTAGACTCCCTAACCGCCAGCAGCGGCCCATAGCTGAATTAAGACCTAAACCGGAAAAATCTCCCCAACAGCTGGTAGGCAATATCAGGTATGCCCTGATCAGAGCCAATTCCATGGCAGCCTATACCAATGTTAAATGGGTAGCAGGCAGTCATCCAGTAGCAGGTTATTCCATTGGTGGCCATATTCATTTTAGCAATGTAGAGTTAAATACCGCTCTAATAAGAGCTTTAGACAATTACCTGGGCTTGCTGGTATTTATGATTGAAAAACCGACTACCGCCTGTAAACGGCGTAAAAAATATGGCTTCTTAAGCGAATACCGGGAAAAGAGTTATGGAGGATTTGAATATCGAACTCCAGGCAGCTGGCTGGTATCACAAAAGATAGCTTTAGGCGTACTCTGTTTGGCCAAGATTGTAGCCAGCAATTATCTTCAGCTACCCCATAATTATCTAAATACGGCTGAAGCCCAAGAAGCTTTTTACTCAGGTAATAGGGAATATTTTATGAGAAACTTTCATCTGATTTGGCAGGACATTGAAGGCACTCAGCTATATCCCAAGTATCATGAAGAGATTAATATAATCCGGTGGATGATTGAAAACGATATTCAATGGGATGAAAAAATGGACATTAGAAAAGGATGGAATATTAGCAAAGCCAATCGAAGGACCAGCCGAGCAGCCCTTAGCAATTCCCGGCAATCTCAGAATACTTCAAGAGTTCCAATCGTCAGCAACAGTAGCTCTGATTCTGCTGGTAGTCGTTCAGAAAGTAGAACCAGAGCCAGAAGTACTCGGACCAGTCGCAGCTCACGCCCCAGCAGAAGAAATCTCAGCGACCCAGGCGATATCACTCGGACCACAGTAGTTATTGCTACCCCCATTCTGCCCTCAGCAGTTCCTATGGTCCCGGGAAATACCGGAAGAATTGTATCACCCGGAGGGGTACGCCGAGCCATATCTTGTTCCTAATTAAAGCATGTTTAATTCCTGCAAAAGGGTTCTGGCTGCCTGGAGTTGGTATTTAACCCGCAGGGATAAACTGGGATTGTCGCAGGTCTCAAAGATAATGCTGTTCACTCCCAGATGCTGCCCGGATGACCGAGCCAGGCTGCCCTTAACCGGGTTCTTTTTT
>CAZPSR010000059.1:4078-10800 GCA_964589135.1 uncultured Syntrophomonas sp. | reverse complement strand
AGCCCAGGATTTTTAGCTTCCAGGTGTTTTTCTGCTCTTGCTGCATTCTCCATCTCCACCAAAAACCTGCTCTTAAGTGGATGGAATACTCCAATTCATGATCATAGCTGGCCTCAAGTCCATATTTAATGGGTGTAAACAAAATTATCAGCACTAATGCTATTATTATGGCCAGTAAACCCAGAATGAAATTCATAAAGCCCCCGTATCTTTAATCACCTATTTAATATACCCCGGGCCCATAAAATAGTTGCAATTAATTAGCATATTATCATTATATCAATGGTGTGTAAAACCATCTAAGAAACTTTTTGAGAATTTCTCATATATTAAAAGCATAAACATTAGGGAGGGGTGAGCAGGTGATCAAAATATCAGACTTGAGAAATCGAGATGTAATCAATGTCCTGGATGGCAAGAAATTGGGCAATATTTTGGACATAGATCTGGATCTGGAGAGCGGCCGAGTATTATCCCTTATTATGCCCGGTCAGGCCCGCCGGTTTAATCTCTTTGCCCGCAGAGAAGAAATAACCGTACCCTGGCATAAAATAGTTAGAATTGGCCGGGATGTGATTCTGGTGGAAGTTCCGGTGGCCAGCAACCTGGAAGATTTCAGGAGGGATTACCTGGATGATGAACGTTACTAGAATTGTATTATACCTTGCAATATAAAGCACTATTAGTCATAATTAGGGCATAGTTGAGCTGATTACAGGCAGTAGCAGGATAGGGTGATTTTATGCGATGTCCTTATTGCAATGAGATGGAGAGCCGAGTGGTGGATTCCAGGGCCAGTGAGGATGGTTCATCTATCCGTCGGCGTCGGGAATGCATCCAATGTCACAGACGCTTTACCACCTACGAACGCTTGGAAGAAAAACCTCTGATGGTGATCAAACGAGGAGGAACCCGGGAGCAATTCAGCAGAGAAAAGCTGCTGAATGGGATAACCCGAGCTTGTGAAAAAAGGCCGGTTAGCATGGAAAAGATTGAGACCATGGTAGCCGAAATCGAGCGCTATTTGCGGGATGAGTTTGATCGGGAAGTGAGCAGCCGGATTATTGGTGAAAAGGTAATGGACAAACTGAAGGAAATTGATGATGTGGCTTATGTCAGGTTTGCTTCGGTATACCGCCAGTTTACAGATGTTGATGGTTTTATTCAGACTATCCAGCAATTAAAAAACCAGCCCCCAATGGCCGAACCGGATTGATGAAGCATAGCTAGGCTTTTCAGCATTTCCCGGTTTTTAGATAGCTTTCCAATTTGCCTATAATCATATTGATAGGAAAGGCCTTTTCCTCTACTGGAGTCACTGCCCGGCCATACATATACATTTTGTCACTATAGTTGCCGGTTTTTCGATCCATTTGGGGCAGGTCGGACAGCTTTGCTAGTCCAGGTCCGAATTAGGGAACTGGTCAATCAGGGCTGAGGCTTCAGCCGCAAATCTTTCCGGCACATATATATTGGTTTCGGCCAGGGGGCCAATACCCACTGGTATTTGGGAGACTTCCCGGCCCCGGGTTTTAACCGGAATGTTGTTGGACTCAAGCAGGCTAGTCAGGATCAAAGCATCAGGGGGATAAACCTGTTTGATGCATACCCAACGATCTTTATTAAAATCATAAGCGCAGGATGGACAGCGAGAATTTTGGAGAAATTCGTTACACAAGGGACAGTTCAAGTCTGTTCACCTCCTGAACCTATTTTAAGCTAAAAAGGGATGTGGGACAAATGCAGAAATGGAGCTGGCAAAAAATACAGGAAATAGCTTACCTTACCATTCCCCACTGGGCTGAAGAAGGGGTAGTTATAGCCTTTTCCGCTCGACATGGCGGGGTAAGCCAACCCCCTTTGGACTCTTTAAACATGGCTTTGCACGTGGGAGATGAGCAGGAATTGGTCTGGCTTAACCGGCAGCGATTTATTGAATTATGGGACTTAAGACTTGAGCAAATGGTCTGCTGCCAGCAAGTACACGGCAGCCAAGTAGCCTGCGTTAGTTCTGATATGGCCGGCCTGGGGGCTAAAGACTACCTTACTTCCCTTACAGAGATAGATGCCATGGCAACTAATGAAAGCGATATAATCCTGGCCACTTTTTATGCCGATTGCCTGCCAGTGTTCTTTTATGATCCACAAAAAAGAGCGGTAGCCATAGCTCATAGTGGATGGAAAGGGACCATGGGTAAGATCGTAAGTAATACCGTGAATACCATGATCCAAGCTTATGGCTGTAAGGCGGAAAATCTGGAGGTATTCCTTGGCCCTGGTATCGGCCCCTGCTGTTTTCAGATCCAAGCTGATTTGGCGCAAAAAGTTGCTGCAGTCTTTCCTGAATTTGATGTTATAATAGACAGGAATAGAGAATTTTTTTGGGATTTAAGTCTTAGCAACCGAAAAATATTGCAGCAGGCTGGAATTGACCCGCAGAAGATTATAGACTGCGGATTATGTACCTCCTGCAATACGGACAAGTTCTTCTCCCATCGCCGGGAAAATGGGAAAACAGGACGAATGATGGCTGCCATTGGCCTGCAGCACCGGGGTGAATTAAGTGTCTAATGCCAGAATACTTGTGGTTGATGACGAGGCTTATATAGTGGAACTGGTCAAATTCAACTTGGAAAAAGAGGGTTATGAGGTATTGGTAGCTCATGACGGTTTAAAAGCCTTGGAAATGGTGCGGCAAGAACTACCGGATCTAATAATACTGGATATTATGCTGCCCCGCATGGATGGATTGGAAGTATGCCGGCTGATTAAACAGGATCAGGATTACAAGGCAATACCCATCATTATGTTAACTGCTAAAGGGGAAGAGTTCGATACCATATTGGGTTTGGAAATGGGTGCCGATGATTATATTAAAAAACCTTTTAGTCCTCGGGAAATGATTGCCAGGGTAAATGCCCGCTTAAGGGCCTTGAGGATTCTGAGGGCGGAAAAGGCGGCAGGTCATAAGATCCACGTTTTTAAGGAATTAATTGTGGTACCGGAAAAACATGAAGTGTTTCTGGGGGAAAAGAAGCTGGAATTAACCCCCAAAGAGTTTGAATTGCTGAGCTTGATGCTAACTAATCCCGGAAAAGTATTTACCCGGGAAGAACTGTTGGAAAAAGTCTGGGGTTATGAATACTCTGGAGATACTCGCACCGTAGATGTACATATACGTCACTTGCGGCAAAAGTTAAGCGATGATTTCAGCTACCCTGATTATATCGAAACCGTACGCGGGGTTGGTTATCGATTTGCAGAAGAGTAGTAAAGCAACGGAGGTCATAATGCTGCTGGAAAACCACTATTCTTTATCCAAGCATTTAACCATGGACGTTATTTTATCCACCATGGCTGAAGGAGTACTGGTCCTGGATAAAAATGCCTATGTTATCAGGGTTAATCGGGCTTTGGAAAACATCTTCATGCAACGAGAAAATAAATTGTTGTACCGCCCCCTCCAAGATATAAGCAATAACCGGGATATAATCAGTTTAGTCTGTGAGATATTGAATAAGGGTAAGGAGATATTTCAGGAAGTCACCTTTCCTACCCGACAACTATACCGGGTACATGGGGCCCCGATCAAAGATCAATTCGGTTCCATACAGGGAGCAGTAATAATATTTTATGATGTAACTGAAGTACGGGATTTTGCCCAGATTAGATCCGAGTTTGTAGGCAATGTATCCCATGAACTGAGAACTCCCTTAACCTCCATAAAAGGATTTGTGGAAACATTGCTGGATGGGGCTATGGAAAACAGTGCCATCTGCAGAAGGTTCTTAACCATAATTGATACTGAAAGCGACCGCTTAAAACGTTTGATTGATGATTTATTAACCCTTTCGTCTTTAGAATCCAATGAGAAAATATTACGTTTGGAACCGGTTTGTATAGCCAGGTCTATGCGCAATGTGATGAATATTCTGGGTCCCCAGATAAGCGAGAAAAACCTGCAGGTGGAATATACCTATCCCCGGACCTTGTCTTATATAAAAGCTGATGAAGATCTGCTTAATCAGGTTTTAATCAATCTCTTGGATAATGCGGTAAAATACACCCCGCGAGGGGGCAAGATTATAATCAAATCTATGCGCATTGAAAGCCGGGTAGTTACTACCTTTACCGATACTGGGATGGGAATACCCCAGGAGAGCTTGAACCGGGTTTTCGAAAGGTTTTATCGGGTCGACAAGGCCCGGTCCAGAAGTCAAGGCGGTACCGGCTTAGGGCTGTCCATAGTAAAACATATTGTGGAATCCCATGGAGGAGAAGTGTTTGTTAACAGCGAAATTGGCAAGGGTTCTACTTTTGGCATTTCATTTTTAATTATATAAGTGTTTTATATAGAACTAAGCAGATGAAAAGGTGATACAGGTGGGTTTAAAAGAAAATATAAGAGAAATTCAAAACAGAATAGAAAAAGCCGCAAACAGAAGCGGGCGGCATTCCAGTGACATTATCCTGGTAGCAGTGAGTAAGACAGTAGACTCTGATATGGTGAGGATGGCTTATGAGATGGGCCTCAGGCACTTTGGGGAAAACCGAGTCCAGGAACTGAAAGGTAAACTGGCAAGGGTGCCTGAAGCTAGTTGGCACATGATAGGTCGCTTACAGAGCAACAAAGTCAAGGACGTGGTAGGACAAGTTGAGCTTATTCATTCTCTGGATCGGTGGAAATTGGCCGAGGAACTGGAGAAAAGAGGGCAAAAGGCTGGAATCCAAGTACCAGTGCTAATCGAGGTTAACATATCGGGGGAAAAGCAAAAAGCCGGATTCCCCCCTGCGGAGGTAAAATCTCTGCTGGAATCGGCCGGTGAGTTTAAATTTTTGCGCATTTTTGGTTTTATGACCATGGCCCCCCTAACTGGGCAGGCAGAACTGAGCCGGCCCATATTCAGGGAACTATACCATATGAAACAGCAGTTGAGCAAAAACAGCTATGCTAATGTGGAATTAAAACATCTATCAATGGGGATGTCGGACGATTTTGAAGTGGCCATTGAAGAAGGAGCCAATATAGTTAGGATTGGTACAGCTCTTTTTAGAGAATAAGACAGAGTGGAGGGATAAAGACCAATGGGTAAAATGCATAATTTTTTGGTCTGGCTGGGTATCGCCGAAGAAGATGAAGTCACTGAAGAGATAATTGAAATGCCGGTTAATTCTAACCAAGATCATCAACGGGGAACCCCTAATGTGGTAAGCATTCATACCAATAAAAACTTGCGGGTAATTGTGTGTGAACCTCAAAGTTTCGAAGAGGTGGAATTGCTTACCGATCATTTGAAAAACCGCAAGCAAATCATTATTAACTTTGAAAACACCCCGGAAGATCTCACCCGCAAAGTTTTCGACTTTATTAGTGGAGCTACCTATGCCTTGGAAGGTAACAGTCAGCAATTAGGAAGACATGTTTTCATGTTTGCCCCCAGCAATGTTGAGATTTCCAAAGATGCCCGTACCTTAATGCTGAGAAACAAATTCGCAAAACCCTTTGGGGGGGGTGAACAATAGTGCCAGGTTTAACCTTGGGGGTCATTGGCTGTGGTAAAATGGCCTATGCCTTGCTGCAGGGTATAAAGAGACAAGGGAATGGAAAACAGCTTGCCATCTATGCTAACGATATTGATCCCTTGCGTATGGAGCTATTTGCTCAGGAATTTTCCGCCCTGGCTGTCTCCAGCCGAGAAGTGGTGGAGAAATCAGACCTGGTAGTTTTGGCAGTTAAACCGCAGCAGGTTTGGCATGTATTGGAGGAACTGCAAGGCCTTTGGAGGGATGGAACCCGGTTGGTTTCCATAGCTGCCGGCATAAAAACCGTTGATCTGGAAAGAGCCCTTAAAACTAGCCTGTCAGTGGTCCGGGTTATGCCCAATACTCCCTGTCTGGTAGGGAAGGGAGTATGTGCCATTGCGGCCGGCAGCCAGGCCAAGCCCGAGGAACTGGAAACCGTAAGTGACTTACTGGCCGGTATGGGTGAAGTGCTGGTTTTAGACGAGAGCTACATGGATGCAGTTACTGCAGTTTCGGGTAGTGGTCCGGCCTATCTCTACCTGGTCTTGGAGGCTTTTATCAATGCCGGGATCAATATTGGATTGGATGCCCCCTTGGCCAAGAAGTTGGTATTGGGTACCTTTCGGGGAAGTATTGATATGATAGTAGAGAGTCAGGAGCACCCGGCCTTTTTGCGGGAGCAGGTATGTTCTCCGGCTGGTACTACCATTGCTGGAGTCAGACAATTGGAGGCTGGGGGACTGCGACGGGCTTTCTTCGATGCGGTGGAACAGGCCTATCTTAGGTCTATTGAGCTGGGCCAGACTAAATAGGAGGGGAAATTTTCTTTGTTTGCATATCAGATAATACAAATTGTTAATATAGCTTTTCAGGTTCTTATTTATTTAATTATAGGCCGCTGTATTTTATCCTTTATCCGCCATGATCCTTATAATCCCATTATCAAATTCGTATACGATGTAACCGAGCCCGTTATGGCTCCTTTCCGACGTCTCTTGCCTATGGGCTATGGGATTGACTTTTCACCCATCTTGGCTGTTTTTGCCCTGAGCCTGGCCAATAAATTAGTAATTCAAATCATTTCGATGATTTTCTATTAAAAGGAGTCAATTATGAGAGACCAATATCAGGTAGAATTATTAGCTCCGGCAGGCAATTGGGAAGTGTTAGAGGCGGTAGCCGAAGCCGGAGCCGATGCA
>CAZPSR010000059.1:0-4068 GCA_964589135.1 uncultured Syntrophomonas sp. | reverse complement strand
ATATGCCGGGGGCAAAAAGTTTAATATGCGCAGCTTAAGACCAGATATGAACTTTGACCAGGAGGAATTTAAGTCAGCCCTTGCTTATCTCCACGATAAAGGAAAAAAGCTTTATATAACCCTTAATAACCTTTATTTTAGTGAGGAGTTGGATGGGCTTAAAGATTACATATCCTTTTTAGCTGAAATAGGAGTAGACGCTCTAATTATTCAGGATTTAGCCACCGTCGAAATCTGTAAACAACTGAATTTAAATATCCCCCTGCACGCCAGCGTCCAGGCTGGAATATTGAATATACCTGCAGTTAAAAATCTAGAGAAATATGGGATTGATCGGGTCATACTCTCAAAGAATACCACCCTGGATGAAATAAAAGCTATTAAACAGGCCAGTAGCCTGGGAATCGAATATTTTGCCCATGGAGATCTATGTATTTCTCATACCGGGCAGTGCCATATGAGCAGTTTCCTGGCTGGGGAATGTGGCAACCGAGGCCTTTGTATCAAACCCTGCCGTTGGGAGTACAGACTCCATAAGGACCAGGAAATGATGGGGCAAGGCCATTTGCTGGCCAATAAGGATCTATGCCTATACCCTTATTTGTTAGATTTGTTTAGGGCTGGCGTAAGCTCCTTCAAAATAGAAGGACGGATGCGCAGTGCTGAATATCTAAGCCATTTAATCAGTATTTACCGCCAAGCTTTGGACCGGATAATAGAGGACCCGGACACCTACCAAGTAGATCATGAAGATCTCCAACTGCTAGAACAAAGAAGGATTAGAGATTTTTGTACCGGCAGCCTGTTTGGTAAACCTGGTTCCGAATCAGTAGGAGTAAGGGGGGAGAGAGAACCCCTTTTTATTACCCGCTCCTTGCCTATTTGTAAGCAGACTCCGGAGGACTATGCTCCCCTACACCTTGAGCCAGAGGGGGCTATCGAAGACCTAACGGTTAAGATCGGTCAGCTAGAGGCCTTACCGTTCCTGGCTGAAAGCGGGGTTAATACAATTATTCTAGGTTGTGAACCCATAGTCTACCCCCAAAAGAGATGGGACCTGGCTAGAATCAATCAAGCCTTAAAGGCCGGAGCTAAATATGGTTTCCATATGGTTTTGGAATCCCCTCGGATACTCAATAATAGCGATGTGCTGGATTTTCAGGATCTCCTGCAGCAGATTGATGCAAATGGGGTTTATGCAGTAATAGCCAATGATTTGGGAACCATCGAGATCATTAGGAAACTGGGGTATAGGGTATGGGGAGGATATGGGCTGAATATTACCAACCAGCTGGCGGCTGAATTCTACGCTGCTCAAGGCTTGGAAAGGATAGCTGCTTCCCAGGAATTACCCATGGCCCAGATAGAAAGCCTGGGCCGAACCCCCTATGATATTGAGCTTACGGTGCAGGGACCCTTATGTGGTATAATAAGCGACTATTGTGTGATAAGAGGGAATAATCAAGCTGAAGAGCTATGCCGGGCGTTCTGTACTGACAACCGGTATACCCTGGAGGATCCCCACGGACAGCATTACCAGGTGCGGGCTGATCTGCAGTGCCGGAACTATATCTATTATCCGCATGAAATCTGCCTTTTGCCCTATTTACCATTGATAAGTTCCGCCGGCCTGAAGTATATTCGAATTGATGGGCAATATTATGATAATAATCTGTTAAGGGAAGTAGTGAAGGTATATTTGGAGGCGATGCAAGGATTGAAAGAAGGCTTATGGGAGCAGGAAAACAATTTTCGGCTGCTCTTGGACCTATTTCCTGGAGGTTTAAGCTCTTCACCAGCATTGCTTAAACAGGGTGGTTTACTCTGATCTTCTGAATTAAATTTAGGAGGGTTTTAGATGATTACTGCGATGGAAATTAGAAAACAACAATTCAGCCGGGGATTTAGAGGCTTGAAAGAAGAAGAAGTTAAGCAATATTTGAACCAGCTTGCAGTTGATTATGAAAACCTATATAGTCAAAATTCCCATCTAAAAGAAGAAATACAAAGACTTGAGTATGAACTGAAAAAGTTCCGCAGCATGGAAGAAACTATGAACAACAGCTTGATTCTGGCTCAGCAAACCGCCCAGGAGTATCAGAAAACGGCCCAACTGCAAGCCCAGCTGATGCTGGATGGCGCTAAGCAACAGATTGCTGATTTATTAATGGTTTATCAAGAAATCATCAAACGTATGAATATTTTCAATTCCGAAATGAAGGCCCAGGTTAGCGGTCAGAGCGAGATGCTGGAAAAAAACCAGAAAAAGATTGATGAGATGGTGAATTTCTTCTATTCTGCCGATACCAAAGACTTGCTGGAGAAATTGGCCCGGGTTAGGGGTGATCAAGAGAATGCTTAATATAACTGAGATACCAGGTGGGGTGAGATTGGCAGTCAAGGTTCAGCCCCGCTCCTCCAAAAATCAGCTAGCCGGGGAGCAGGAAGGAGCTTTGAAAATCAAGCTTACCGCCCCGCCAGTGGATGGCGAGGCCAATCAGGCCTTGATAGCCTTTCTATCCACCTGCTTTAAGGTTCCAAAAAAGACTATCTCCCTGCTCAAGGGAGATAGCTCTCGCGACAAATTGTTGGAAATCATAGGTATTGATCAAAAAGATATAATTAAGCTAATCAGGGACTAAGCTGCCAAAGGCTAGGATGCCAGCCACCAACTTATCTCCCTCCATGCCCGGCTGGTGATCAAAGACCCGCCCCTACATACCTAAATAGAGATGCCTTCCTCGGGAAGGTTCTCTGATGGATTGCTATCCACATTTCCATTTCCACTCTTGTCTTCCGGATTTTCCAGCTCGTTTTCAAGAGGAGTGTCTTCTTCCGGAGTATCTTCTCCCGGTTCTGGATCTGAATCAACCGGCTCTTCAGGATTAGAGGAGGTGCCTTCTTCGGGGGCGGTGCCCTCTTCAGCAGGAGGGGTAGCTGGGTTATCAAGATCTCCACTATTATCCGGCTGGGCCGGGGTTTCTTCCGCTTGTGTTGTTGCCGGTTTACTGGGCCTATAGTTGTTCAGATTAGGTGGATCCTCCATAACTTCATAGGACTCGCCGGTGAACAAGGCATCAATCATTCCCTGAGTTTTTTCCTCATCAGCCTTCCAGTAGGAGGCTCCGTTATTCGGGTCAGTGTATGAGTAGCCAGGCAGAGTTTGAGTTATAATGCTGTCGGTGCCAAAATGGCGAGCTATATTAGCCAGGGTTCCCATTTCTTTAACCGGCAAATTGGTATGGACGTTTTCCCTCAGTTTAGGCAGCAACTCTGGTAATTTAACAATAGTACTGGTTTGGATCATTTCATTGGCCAGGGCCTTAACGAATTTAGCCTGGCGTTGAGTACGACCGATATCGGCCGTGGGACCTCCCCGGTACCTAACATACCTTAAGGCATCTTCTCCGTTTAAAAGTTGCGGTCCTTTAGAAAGATTGATGCGCAAACGAGGATCAGGATCCGGATGGTTCATATTGCCTTCCACATCTATGTGTACCCCACCCAGAATATCCACCATTTCGGCGAATCCATCAAAATTACTTACCACATAATACTTCACTTTGACATTCAGCAACTTCCCTACCACTTGGCAGGCAGTTTCCGGTCCCTGTATGTAGTTGACACTATTAATTTTGTCATAGTGGCCGGGAGATACTTCTACTCTGGTATCGCGAGGAATCCAAACCATAGCTGCCTGTTTAGTTTTCTTGTCGATACTGGCCAGAATTATGGTGTCGCTCCGGGAGTTTTCTTCATTAGACCGGGCATCGATACCCATAAACAGAATATTTAGGCGGCCAGGGGACACGAATTCAGGCATGGAAGTTACCATGAATCCATTATGGAACCCTTTACCCAGCAACATGCCCAGGGCAAAGGTAAGTATATAGACCATCAACACTAGCAAAACCATGCCCTTTTTGCTAATGTGCTTATGTTTTTTTACTGTCATGATCTCTTCTCCATTTATTATATAAATCGAGCTTATTTTACCAATATGTTAGAAAACTGTCTACCCATAATAAGTAATATGACCGGAAGATGAAACACAGTTTGATCTGTATC
>CAZPSR010000058.1:0-10842 GCA_964589135.1 uncultured Syntrophomonas sp. | reverse complement strand
GCTCTTGATCAATAAATATTTCTTGGGGATTTTGCTCCAGCGGGATGCGCCCGGCAACTGACAATTCCTCTGCCGGATAGGCCTTAATCAACAGGATTTCCTGGTTCTTTACCTGGTATAGGTATTGACTATCGCGTTTAACTATATCCTCTTCGTCTACTCCCTCTACCTGCACATTGGTTCCAGAATAGTCCTGAAGATCTACCTGCGCATTGGTTCCAGAATAGTCCTGAAGAGCTTGTGGAGCTGCAGTTGAGACCCTTTTCTCCATCTCTGCTACTGCGAAGAAATCATCAGTACCATCAGCGGACCTAAGTATTTTATTATTATAGTTAACGGATTGGTTTAAAAGTTCTTGCAGCTTTTCCTGAGTATTTACCCGAGGCAGTTCCAATAAAGCGGTCTGGGCCTTTTTAATTATTTCTTCTTTTTCCCGGCTGGTTTGCCCTTGGGTAAAAACATGAGCGGTCCTGGAGGATTGATCCCAGCTAACCTGGTAATCCAAATAATTGCTGATATGGCGTAAGGGAACCAGGAGACGGTGGTTGACCAGGGTAGCGGGGCTGTCCATCTGCTCAATTTGGCCGGGATAGATCAAAACTTCTGTTTCTTGGGCCCTAATCCTTAGGGTTTTACCCCGGGCCTTGATCAAGGCCTGTTGTTCACTGGGGTCCCAGCTAAGCGAGGCTCCCAGGGCCTGGGTGAAGAATCTCACTGGCACCAGGATGCGATTTTCACTGTTGATAAAAGGCTGCTGATCAGGAAACAATAGCTGCTCTCCATCCAGAAAAATATTTATGTCTTTTCCCACTACTAACCTGGCCTGGCCGGTGGGCCAGCTCAAGGCTAAAACACAAACACACATAATTATTACCGCTAAAGGGATAAGGCGACGATATAACACTTAAAGCACATCCTTTCCGCTCGGCTTTATCCATTAATACACTTTATATAATCATTATCTTGCACTTAGGCTGGAATATTTTTGTTATTTGGATAATTACCTGCTGCCAAGAAGGGAGTGAGCATTACTCCTAGTCTGGGGTGTGGAAAGTTCAGAGGAGTAGCGTTCTAAGCTATTTTGGTTACGAGCATTATACTTTATCCCGCCGTCGTTCGGTCTTATTGGGGGAGAAGGAGTGATTCTGTGATTACCGGGTAATGCTGGCAATAGGAGCTGCCTGGTCATTATAAGTCGCCTTACCCTTCCTTAATTATTTGAGCGTAAGCGAAACAAAACTGTGGTCCTGTGCAGCAGGGCTCCTTCTTCTAAAAAAAGCATAACACTCGTATGTTGCTACCTGACCAACTGACCAACTAACCAACTGACTCACTAACCAACTGACCAACCGACCAACCAACCACCCACCTGCTGCTAAAATAATAAAGATAAGTGGAAATTCAGGTAGTAGTTAGGGTATATTGATGGTAAGTCAATGACCAGGGCTCAGGTAATTGGGGAACCCAGGGCGGACCCTGATGCTTGGGAGCCGGAAGAACCCGGTCTGGGCTTATGCGGCAAGAGTTTTCCAGCTTTATTGAGACCAAGCTCTGGCTGGCAAAAAGTAAGGAGGCAGATACAGCTTGAACAACTTTACTTACTATAATCCCACCAAGATATATTTTGGTCGGGATACCATAAAGAACATTGGTCGGGAGATGCGTGAACAGGGAGCCAAAAAAGTCCTTTTGGTATGTGGCAAGCAATCAATTTTTTCTACCGGGGTATATGATCAGGTATCATCTTCCCTGATCGGCTGGCATGTGGATTTCATCCGCTTCAGCGGAGTGCAGTCCAACCCCTTGCTCAGCAAGGTGGAGGATGGCATTCTTTTAGCCCGCCAGGAGGAGGTAGATGCGATTTTAGCCGTTGGGGGGGGAAGTGTTTTTGATTCGGCTAAGGTTATCGCAGCTGGAGTTGAGTATGATGGGCCGGTATGGGATTTTTTCACAGGTCAGGCTCGGGTCAAATCGGCTTTGCCTTTATTTGGAGTCTTAACCCTGTCAGCTACAGGTTCGGAAATGAATGGCAATGCAGTTATTACCAGGGCAGATGAGAAAAAGAAATGGAGTATTGCCTCAAGGCACTTGTACCCCCGGGTATCCATTATTGATCCCAGCGTACAAACCTTTCTTTCCCAGCGGGATACGGTAAATGGAGCGGTAGATATTCTCAGCCATGTATTTGAACTATATTTTGACGGCAGTAAAAACGTGGAACTGATGCAGGAGTATTCGGAGGCTATTATCAGAACAGTTATTAAGAATATAAAAATACTGCTGGAAGATCCGGTTGATTATGGAGCCAGGGCCCAGATGGCCTGGGCAGCTACCCTGGCCCTGAATAATTCTAATGGTACGGGAAGAAAAGGAGGAGACTGGGCTACCCACGGTATGGAGCACAGTATCAGTGCCTTCTATGATGTGGCCCATGGAGCCGGACTGGCGGTTATGACTCCGGCCTGGATGCGCTATGTATATCGGGAGGACTTGGCTACCTTTGCTCGTTTCGCTCAAAAGATTTTCGGTATTGAGGGCGGAACCGCTGAAGAAAAGGCTCAGGAAGGGATAGAGCAGCTAAAGAAATTTTTCCGGGAAATTGGAGCACCTCTTAGCCTGCAGGATTTAGGGGTAGAATACCAGGACCTGGAGCTGATGGCGGAAAACGCAGTTCAGGCAGGAAATCTGGGCCGGCTCAAAGCCTTGCAAAAGGAGGATGTGCTGGCTATTTACCAGCTGGCCTGGGAGCAGTAAGGTTTCAACAATGGGGAGGTTGACTTCTGTGATTAATTATAGTTTTGAAATTGTTAAGGCCGAGCAGATTAAGGGACGCAAGATTGCCAAGACTAAGGATTACCAGGTAAAAGTCTTGGTGAAAAAGGATGGCAAAACCATTTTTGACGAGGTAGTAAATGTCAGAAAGAATGTCCAGGGCATATTTCCGGAAACGGATTTAATCAATAAGAAGATAAAAGCAGCTTCCACTAAAAAGGAGCTTTTGGACCAAATCAAAGCTTTTATAAAAAAGGCCCGCTAAAGGGTGAAGTTTCTACATTTATGTATCCAAACCTATTTTGCTGAGATTTTCGTAGGAGAATTAAGTTTATAAATACGGAAAAATAAATCGGGAGAATAGAATATGAAAAATGAGCTGGTAAGTATGGAGACCGAGGATGGGATTGTTTTGCACGGAGCTCTCTATGAAGCCCCGGCAGCTAAAGAAACCGCCGTTATAATACAGCACGGAGCGGCAATGAATTTTTATACTGGCATGGGACGGTTTTTACCCGCCAGGTTCCTTCAGGCAGGCTATAGCTCTTTGAGTGCCAACAACCGGGGACATGATTTCGGTACCGCACCGGATAATGATAAAAAGCCGGTTATTGGCTTAATGCGGGACAGTTTCAAGGATTGTGTCAAAGACCTCCGGGTTTTGATCGCCTTCATGAAAGGCCGGGGCTATAGGTCTTTGGTCTTGCTGGGCCACAGCCAGGCTATACCCAAGATAGTATACGCCCAGAACCAGGCTCAATTTCCAGAGGTTAAGGGGCTGATTCTGGTCAGTCCTCCTCCCTCGGTAACTCAGATGATGAGATATCTGGCTACAGATGATTTTTATGAACGGGGATTGTTTAAGGCCCGGGAATTAAGTGATTTGGGGATGGGGGATCAGTTGATTGTATTGAAGGGCCGGGGTACTATGCCCTGGATTTTTACTGCCCGAACCTTCCTGGACTTTTATGGTCCTAATACTCCAGCGGATACCGAAGAACTGGTACGGGAAGTGTATTGCCCCATGCTCTTGAGCCGGGGAAGCCAGGATTTCCCCCCGGTAAGCCAGGAACTGCTGCAACGGATAAAAAATAATTCGGCTCACCCGAATAAAACCCAGATAGTTGAAGTAGCTGGGGCTGATCATTTTTATCTTAATTACGAGAATGAACTGGGAGGCATAATCCTGGACTGGCTGGAGATGCTGGAGGCTGGCCCAGGTCGGTCCCAGGGCCAATAGGTGATGTAGGTGCCGGCTTAGCTAGTAGTTAATCATAAGAGTTCTGGACGGGCAATATAGGATAAAACCGGTTTATACCGGTGGGAGCCGGGCAACCAGGTTTATTAGAGTTGGTAAAGAGATCAGCTGAGGTTCAACTGCTTCTGAGGGATCAGGAGCTTGGGGCTTATGGCTTTACTGGAGCCGAACTAGGTAAAAAAGGGAAAACTTATCCAAAATAGGGAGGTAGCATATGAGGAAAAATTCTGTTTTGATTTGGGCTCTGTTTATCTTGTTCTTCGTTGCCGGTTGTGGTGGCTCGGTTCAGCAAGAGCAGCCAAATTCCCAGCCAGGGACAGGAGCACAGACCTTGCCTGGTTTTCAGGCCCGAGATTTAGAAGGCAATCCGGTAGACAACAGGGTATTTAATGGTTATGAGCTGACTATGATTAATATTTGGGCTACCACTTGCGGTCCCTGTATTGATGAAATGCCGGATATAGAGAGGCTGCACAAGGAGTTGCAAGACCAGGGGGTACAGGTTATCGGCCTGGTAGCAGACCTTCAGCTGGCTGCGGCCCGGGAGATTACTGCGGCCCAGGGGGTCAGCTACCTTAACCTGCTTCCTGATCAATCCCTGTTGGATAACCTGGTCAGCAATTTTGATTTTGTTCCAGTGACGGTTTTTGTTGATGAACAAGGATGTTTGCTGGATACTGTGGTCAGCGGAGCCCGAGACTATGAAGGCTATCTGAGTGTTATTAAGGACCTGCGGGCCCCGGGCAACCCACCGGCAAAGCAAGGAGGCCGGTTATGAAGTCTTTAAGAATATTCTTGCTGGCAGCAGGGCTCTTGCTGGTGCTAATGGGGGTGGCCCGGGATGAAGCGACCCAGGTACATGCCAAGGCCATCCGAGTATGCCTGGAATGTATAGGGATTCTTTAGATGAGTCGAAAAATAGTACAGTGGCTCAGTTTGCTGCTCCACAACGCCTATCTACCTGGACTTTTTCAAGGTCGGCTCTACTCCGGTCCGGGCAAGTATATCTGTGTACCTGGATTAAACTGCTATTCTTGTCCTGCGGCAATAGGTGCCTGCCCTCTGGGAGCGCTGCAGACTATTCTGGCCAGCAGCAGGTATTCCATATCCTGTTATGTGACCGGAACTCTGTTCATATATGGAGTCTTGCTGGGCCGATACATCTGCGGGTGGCTCTGTCCCTTCGGTTTAATCCAGGAGTTGCTGCATAAAATACCTTCCCCTAACTACTCTATACCGAGATGGGCAGGCTATACTAAGTACCTGTTAATGCTGCTTCTGGTCATAGCTCTGCCTCTCTTCTTGGTTAACCCACTGGGGATGGGGGAGCCTACTTACTGTAAATATATATGTCCAGCCGGAACCCTGGAAGGGGGGGTGCCTTTACTGGCCCTTCATCCCTCCTTAAGAGATGCGGCAGGCCAATTGTTTATCTTTAAGCTCTTTTTATTATTATTGGTAATAGGGGGATCTATAATAAGCTTTCGTCCTTTTTGCAAAATCCTCTGTCCCCTGGGAGCCATTTACGGATTATTCAACCCCATAAGCATCTATCGTTATCAGCTTGATGATGAGCAATGCATAGCCTGTGGTCAATGTGCTCAGAATTGCAGGATGGGGGTGGCCATGTATAAAGAAGTAAACAGTCCGGAATGTATCCGTTGCGGTGATTGCCGGGATGTCTGCCCCACCGGAGCTATTACTCCTGTATTCAAGCTGGGTACTGGGGATAAGGAAATAGCAGAAAGCTAGACTAAAATATCTTTGGCATTATTGCCAAGGGTATTTTTTTGTGCGAGCAGGACTGACTTGGAAGGCTCAAGCCTCTTTCTCCCCCAAAATTTTGGTAATACTGCCAAAGGGCTTTAATCAATATTATGGTAATAAGGCGGCAAACCATGAATTCTTGCTGTTTCCAGTTCTGGCACAAAAATTGCTACTTGAATCAAAGGAACTAGGAAAGGGGGGAGAATAGAGCAGATTATGAAGGAATGGGCAAAAAATTGCTTTGGCTAAAGTCGTAGCTAAGTTTATAGCATGGAAATTACCAATATTGGTGCCCATTGGACCCTTGGCCTGATATGCTTGGAATCGATGTGCTCTTAGTCGGTATTTGTGCGGGAATTTTAAGTATTAGGCGGCTAATCCAAGTGTCGGGCCGGGCCGCTGGGAATGAAAAGCGGAAAAGGATTCAACGATTATATCAAATAAGGGGAGGATTATATGAATCTTACCACCCTGTTATTCGAAAAGGAAGCTGGACTGGGTATTATTACCTTGAACCGCCCTAAGTCCCTTAATGGTCTGAATGATGTACTCCTGCGGGAATTGTCTCAATTGATGGATCTTATTGCTAGTGATGAGGAAATAAAGGCAGTTATCCTGACTGGAGGAAAGAAGGTCTTTGCTGCCGGAGGAGATATAGCCTATATAGGTTCCCTGGATGCAGTGGGTGCAGCCGCCTTTGTAGCTTTAGCCCAGGAAGCAGTGGACAAAATCGATAATCTGGAGAAGCCGGTTATTGCCGCCATCAATGGTTTAGCTTTAGGTGGGGGCTGTGAATTGGCCCTGGCGGCAGATATCAGGCTGGCAGCGGAAGGTGCGATCTTTGGCCTGCCCGAGATAAACCTGGGCATCATCCCTGGGGCTGGAGGCACCCAACGTTTGAGCCGGCTGGTAGGTCCAGGCTGGGCCAAATACTTGATTTATACCGGTGAAAACATAGATGGAAAAATGGCCTTAAAAATTGGATTAATAAATGGCTTGTTTCTCCAAGATCAGCTAATGGAAGAAGCCCGGAAACTGGCGCAGAAATTGGCGGCCAAGGCTCCTTTAGCTTTGCGGGCTGCCAAGAGCTGCATTAATTATGGGACCGGAGTAGATTTGGGGTCAGGGTTGCAGTATGAGCAGAAGGCTTGGGCCTTCCTCTTTGCCACTCAGGATCAGAAAGAAGGCTTTAACGCATTTTTAGAAAAGAGAAAAGCAGGATTTGTTGGGCGTTAGCTGGATTATTATCAGTTTTCCAGCTCTTACCTAAAGGAGGAGTTTAAATGGATTTCAGATTGACGGAAGAACAAGAGATGATTCGGAAAATGGCCCGGGATTTCGCGGATAACGAGGTATTGCCTTATTGCCAGCAGTGGGATGAAGAGCATATATTTCCCTGGGAAACGGTTAATAAACTACAAGAATTGGGACTGATGACCTGTGGGGTGCCAGCAGAATATGGTGGACCTGGGATCGATCATTTGGGACAATGTATAATATCGGAAGAAATAAGCCGCGGCGATGGGGGACTGGCTACTACCATGGCGGCCAGCACCTTATTGGGGCCGGATCCAGTATTTATTGCAGCCACCGATGAGCAAAAGAAGTGGTGGTATGGGCAGATGATGGAAGGTGCCATAACTGCTTTTTGTTTGACTGAACCGGGGGCTGGCTCTGATGCAGCCGGTTTGTCTACCCGCTGTGTGAGAGACGGGGATGACTACATCCTGAATGGAACCAAACAATTCATCAGTAATGGAGGAGTTGCACAGCTTTACACGGTTTTTGCTACTATGGATAAGAAATTGGGTCACCGGGGCATGTGCAGTTTTATGGTGGATCGCAATACCCCGGGGATAAGTGTGAGCAAACCCGAGAACAAAATGGGTATCAGAAGCTCCAATACCACCCAGGTTATCTTTGAAGATGTTCGGGTACCAGCCCGCAATCTCTTGGGCAAGGAAGGTGATGGATTTAAGATAGCCATGAAGACTTTGGATATATCCCGGGCGGTGGTAGCCGCCATGGCAGTGGGAATAGCCCAGGGGGCCTTTGAGTGTGCGGTTCAATATGCCAAGGAAAGACAGCAATTCGGCAAACCCATTGCCAGTTTTCAGGCTATCCAGTTTATCCTGGCCGAAATGTCGGTTATGGTAGAGACCGCCCGCTTATTATACCAGAAGGCCGCTAACAATCAGGACATGGGGTTGCCCTACACCCGAGAAGCCTCCCTGGCTAAATATTGGGCCGGGGAAGCTGCCATGAAGGTGAGCTTAAATGCAGTACAGGTACATGGTGGTTATGGATATACCAAGGAATATATGGTGGAAAAGTATATGCGCGACGCCAAGATATTCCAGATATTTGAAGGAACGGCGGAAGTACAGCGTCTGGTAATCGCAGGTGATGTGTTGCGGGGTTAAGCTTGCTCCCTCAGCCGGAGCCTGAAGTAGACCTCCTATTTATCCGGTATAACGGAAGGTGGGCGTACAGCCTTCCGTTATACAATCTTCTTAATCCCTGCTGGTTAATAGCTGATCCTGGTTGATCCGCTTATGATATATTTCAAAAGATGGAAGAAGGAGCTGATTAAATGTATAAGAGCGAGTACAAAGAAAAATTTCGTACCCCGGAGGAGGCAGTAAAGGTAGTCAAGTCTGGAGATTGGGTAGATTATATGTATTTTAATGGCTACCCTAAAGCCCTGGATAAAGCCCTGGCTAAAAGAAAAGATGAACTATTTGGAGTCCACATCCGTAGCGGTATTTCTCTGCCTCCATTTCCAGAGGTACCTATCAGTGATCCGACCATGGAGCATTTCCAGTGGGACAGCTGGCATTATAGCGCCTGGGATGCCAAATTAGCTGATCAGGGTATCTGCAGTTTCTCTCCCTTGCTTTACCATGAAGTGCCCGGTTATTATCGCAATCGGGAGGTGGAAGTGGATGTGGCTATGCTCAGGGTATGTCCTATGGACAAATATGGCTATTTTAACCTGGGCATCAATGCCTCCCATTGTGAAGCAGTAGTTGAGAATGCCCAAATAACTATTGTGGAAGAAAACGAATCAATGCCCTATGTATATGGGGGCAATGGACATCAGATACATATATCGGAAATAGATTTTATCGTGCGGGGAAAAAATGAGCCCATGGCCAATGCCGCGGTACTGGAAGCTACCGAGGCGGAAAAGAGAATTGCTGAACACATAATGGAAGACATTCATGATGGGTGCTGCATACAGTTGGGTATTGGAGGACTGCCCAATTATCTGGGCAAACAGATTGCGGCCGCCGGATTAAAAGATTTGAGTGCACATACCGAAATGATGGCTGATGCCTATGTAGACATGTGGAGAAATGGCTGTATTACCGGGCGAAAAAAAGAAATTGACCGCAAACGGATAGTCTGCGCTTTTGCCCTGGGCTCCCCTGACCTTTATGAATTCATGGATCGCAATCCCATGATTGCTAGTTATTCAGTGGACTATACCAATGACCCGTCGGTAATTGCTAGGATTTCTAACATGATATCCATTAACGGCTGTTTGGAAGTAGACTTTTATGGTCAGGTGGCTTCCGAAATGCAGGGACCACGTCAAATTACTGGCACTGGAGGACAATGGGATTTTGTGCTGGGGGCCTATCATTCCCCGGGTGGCAAGAGCTTTTTGTGCACTTCGTCTACCTATAAAGATAAAGAGGGCCGGTTGCAATCAAAAATCAAACCTCTGTTGACTCCAGGAGCCGCCTGCACCGTCTCCCGGCAGCTTACCCATTATGTGGTGACCGAGTACGGTAAGGCTTTACTCAAGTGCCAGTCCATTTGGACCCGGACCGAGAGATTGATTGAGATTGCTCATCCCGATTTTAGGGATGAATTGATTAAGGAAGCTGATAAAATGGGTTTCTGGAAAAGAACAAACCGAATTGAACCATAAGTCTGGGTTTGGGGTTAGGGGATAGATGTAAGAGTTTGGCATAACCCAAAAAGCCAGCCGTTTTGGCAAAGTTCCATTAATATTTAGGCAAAGATCATAATACTTTTAGGGGGAGATAAAGGTGAGTTACCGGCATGAATATCGCAGTAAATTAGTATCTGCCGACCAAGCGGCTAAGGTGATAAAGTCAGGGGACTGGATTGACTATGGATCCATGAATGGTCAGGTGGTCAGCCTGGACCAAGCTCTGGCCTTAAGAAAAGATGAACTAAAAGATATAAAGGTATGGAATCTTTTAAACAGTTATCCGGCCAGAATCCTGGAAGTTGATCCGGTTGGGGAGGTATTTACCTGGAATAGTTGGCACCTGTCGGCTCGGGACCGCAGTCTGATGAAAAGTGGACGGCCGGTGTTTTATTCCTCTATTCGCTATTCTGAGTTACCTCGCTATGTCAGGGAGCATATCGAGCCTATTGATGTAGCCATGATGCAGGTAGCTCCGATGGATAAGCATGGTTTTTTTAATTTTGGCCCCCAGGGGTCCCATGCCCAAGCGGTCTGTGAACGGGCCCAGGTGGTTATAGTAGAGGTAAATCAAAATATGCCTCGTTGCTTGGGTGGATATGAAGAAGCAGTACATATTTCCGCCGTAGATTATATTGTTGAAGGGGAAAACCCGCCTTTGGCTCAGTTGCCGGATACGGTATTCAGCGCAACGGATGAGAAGGCGGCCCGTTTTATAATCGAAGAAATGCAGGATGGATGCTGCATACAGCTGGGAATTGGGGGAATGCCCAATGCGGTAGGGAAATTGATCGCAGACTCGGACTTGCAGGACCTGGGCTGCCACACCGAAATGCTGGTGGATGCTTATGTAGACATGTTCGAGGCGGGCCGGCTCACCAATGCCAGGAAGAATATAGATCCGGGCAAACTGGTATATACTTTTGCTGTAGGATCCCAAAAACTTTATGATTTCATTGATGATAACCCACGCTGTGCCATGTATCCCGTTAACTATACCAATGATCCCGGTTTGGCTTCCCTAAAGGATAAGCTGATCAGTATCAATAATGCCATAGAAGTTGATCTGTATGGGCAGGTT
>CAZPSR010000057.1:0-11077 GCA_964589135.1 uncultured Syntrophomonas sp. | reverse complement strand
CTTTTAGGCTTAATCCTGAATTCTGTTCAGGAACGGGGGAACCAATTAATGGGGCGAATTTCCAGATATAACTGGAATAGGGCTGCCCGAGCCCGAGCCCGACAGCTAACTCCGTAGGCATAGCGGGCAGTATTTATTCATTGACTTTTATACCTGCTTATAAAGCTACATTTAATTGTAAAATTTATTTTTTACCACTGCCACAATTTATGATGCTTTTGCTTGCCCTTCATCAACGGTCTATCGCTGAGGAGGGTTCTTTATGTTTATAAACCAGTGTTTTCCCAAAATAGCAAGGTTGACTTGCTCTTTACTCTTAGTCCTATGTTTAAGTCTGCTTGGATGCGGGCAGCAGGCCGAATCGGGAGCGGATGCTGATTCAACTAAACCAGTACTGGTCCTGGCCGAGGCTAGCTGGGACAGCATCAAAGTCCACAACCGTATAGCCGGCTTCATTATTGAACATGGTTACGGCTATCCCGAGCCCAAATACCTATTTGGTGACACTCTGCCGCTGCTGCAGGGGCTTACTAAGGGTGATGTGGATATTTACCTGGAAGTCTGGGCCGACAATATACAGGAGGCCTGGGATGATGCTCTGACCCAAGGAAAGGTTAAGAATCTAGGCCCCAACCTGCCTGATGGTCCCCAGGGATGGTGGGTGCCCACTTATATGATTGAGGGTGACCCAGAACGTGGAATTGAAGCAATAACCCCAGATCTGAAATCGGTTATGGATCTGCCTCAGTATTGGGAACTTTTTAAAGACCCTGAGGCTCCTACCAAAGGCCGTTTCCACAACAGCCCCCCTGGCTGGATCTGCACTGATATCAATGAATTTAAAATGAAAACCTACGGTTTGGAAGATAGCTATAATGTATTCAGTACCGGCTCAGATGCGGCTTTGGTTACCTCCATGGTTAGCGCCTATGAGAAAGGTGAGCCCTGGTTCGGCTATTATTGGGAACCCACCTGGGTCATGGGTAAATTAGACATGACCATGCTGGAGGAACCACCCTTTGACCCAGAGGTCTGGGATGATGAAAGTAACCGGGGTTGTGCCTATCCTCCCGCCCGGGTGCTGGTAGGGATCAACAGCGAACTGGAGGAAAAGGCTCCAGATCTTATCCCGTTTTTGGACAATTATGAGACCACTCTGGCCCAGAACAATGATTTCCTGGCCTATATGGACGATTATAACGGAGAGGATCCCGAGAAAGCAGCAGCTTTATATTTCCTTAATACTTATCCTGAAGTTTGGCAAGGATGGCTTTCCCAGGATATTGTGGCTAAAGTGGAACAGGCCCTGAATGAGGTGGAATAATATGCTATATAACCTGGAATATGCGGTTGAGGTAGATAAGCTTTGGAAACTGTTTACAGAGGATAAGAATTTTCGATTTGAAGAAAACCAGGTAAGCAGATACATTGCGGACGGGGCGGTTGCAGCCGTCTGCGATGTATCCTTACGGATTAAGCGGGGCGAGGTTTTTGTGGTTATGGGGCTATCAGGCAGTGGTAAATCAACTCTGATACGCTGTTTGACCCGCCTAATAGAGCCAAGCTCCGGAAAAATAAAGATTAATGGCAACGATGTAAGCCAGATGGATAAAAAGGAGCTTACCGAGTTTCGCCGTACTCAGGTGGCCATGGTCTTTCAGCATTATGGCCTCTTGCCTCATCGGACGGTTTTAGAAAATGTGGCTTTTGGTCTGAAACTGCGGGGAATAGATGCCCCGACCCGGGCTGCCCAAGCCCGAGAAGTCATTGAGAAGGTGGGACTGGAAGGTTGGGAAGAACACTATCCGGCTCAACTTTCGGGGGGGATGCAACAGAGGGTGGGAATAGCCCGAGCCCTGGTGCAGGACACCAATTTGTTGTTGATGGATGAACCCTTTAGCGGTTTGGACCCCTTAATCAAAAGAGAGATGCAAGACGAGCTGATAAGACTGCAAAATGAATTGCGCAAAACCATAGTTTTTGTTACCCATGATATTAGTGAAGCGGTACGTTTGGGGGACCGAATGCTAGTAATGAAAGATGGAAAATCAGTACAAGAAGGCAAACCCCAAGAAATAATAATGAATCCGGTAGATGATTATGTACAGAAGTTTGTTCAGGATGAACAGCAAATCGCCCTAAGGTTGGAAAAAGTGGGCCGAAAAAGCAAGCTCCGGGGTTTAGATACTCAGACGGGGGATATGCTGGGTCACAGCAAGGTCAAGGCAGGGAGGGCTTAGTATGTTTCCACAATCACTTAATTATCACATTGCCCCTATGGTTAACGACCTGGTCAAATGGTTGCAGAGTGCTTGGGAGCCAGCCTTTGATGCCTTTAGCAATGCGGTCCTGGCTATGTTGTTGAAGGTCCAAAGCGGGCTTATGGCAGTACCCTGGTGGCTATGGATTCTACTGGTAATGGCCCTTTCCTGGTATATAACCAGACATCTGGGCAAAACCTTGCTGCCCGCCCTGCTGCTTTTGACCGTCGGTGTTTTCGGTTTATGGGATACCGCCATGGACACCTTATCGGTCATTATTGTAGCAGTTGTGATCTCACTTGCCGTAGGTATACCGGCGGGAATACTCATGGCTGTATCGGAGCGGGCCAATTCCATTTTTACTCCCCTACTGGATGCCATGCAGACCATGCCCAGTTTGGTATACTTGATCCCGGCCCTGATGTTTTTTGGACTGGGCAAGGTTCCCGCAGTTTTGGCCACCTTTATATATGCAGTTCCCCCCGTACAGCGGCTTACTAACCTGGGTATCAGGCAAGTTTCAGCATCGGTGCAGGAAGCGGCTTTGGCTTTTGGGGCCACTCCCTGGCAATTGATGCGGGAGGTAAGACTCCCCCTGGCTCTGCCCTCTATTGCTGCGGGAATAAACCAGACCACCATGATGGCTCTGGCCATGGTAGTCATTTGCAGCATGATCGGTGGCGGAGGATTGGGGGAAGAAGTCTTGAAAGCAGTAAACCAAATCAATGTTGGTAAAGGCTTTGAAGCGGGATGGGCCATTGTAGTCCTGGCCATAGTAATTGACCGGATCAGCCAGGGATGGGCTCAAAGATGGGATACCTCCACCAAACAGGCTAGCTCCAGCTAAGGGGCCCAAGAGATTGTTTCCAGCATGAATAAATGAAAATCGTCTTAGAGGAAGCAGGGAAAAGGTTATTTGCTGGGTTGTCTGCCCGAATTTAGTCCTTTGCCCAGTCTATTACCCCCAATGCATAATAGGCTGAACAGGGCATAGCCGGAAAAGTCCAGGAGTATATCCTGGGGGCAGCCGGTGCGGCCACTGCTGTATAGCTGGTTTAGTTCATCCAGGCCTGCTACCAGCAATACCACCATTCCTACTATAAACCATAGGGCCAGCTGCTGCCGGGTCAGAGGCTTTAGAGCCCACAGCAGGGATAAGCCGAAGCAGCCATAGATGAACCCATGGGCCATTTTCCGTATAATAAAATGGATAAAAGCTACCGTATCCTGGTGGCTGTTAATCACCCGGTGATGATAAGAGAATTCTATGGGGGGCAGCTGCTGTACCATGTCTACCAACCGCTGGTTTTGCTCTATAAGGGGACTGATATCCTGTTGCTCATACTGTTGATGGGAAAAAAATATTATGCCCGCTAGAAAGGTGCCTACGATAATCCAGTTTATTCCTTTGCTCACTTTATGCTCCATTCCTATGTATTCTTGCTAAATCTTCCGGGCCGGTACTCCCCCATAGGTTCCCAAATCCAGGCGCGTTGGGAGAGATGGGACAGGGGGACAGGTTGGACAAGGAACCTGTCCCCCTGTCCCATCTCTCCCACCTTGGCTCTTCATCGCTGCATTTCCAGAACCTGTTGCAGCATTTCCCCCAGTTTGGCTTCTTCGCTCTGATCTGCATACTTGGCTTTGGCTATATCGGGAAACAGGCTGTAGATGGTATCGATAATGGTTTCGGTATGGGGCGGGCAGCCGGGGATGTGCTTTCCCAGGTGGGCATGATGCTGCTGACACAGGCCCATAAAAATATTGGTGGCCTGGGGGTCGATTTCCACCTGGGTGTCCGGTCCCAGGAAAATATTAACCCTTTGGTCCATGGGGCGATCAATTAAAAACCGGGAAGTTTCTGTTGGATCAGTTTTGCGCAGTTTGCTAATAACAAAATGCAAATAGGCATAGCAGCCCCGGCAAGCCTGGCCATTATGGATGGAAATATTTTGTCCCCCCTTCAGATTCAACTGGGGCAGTTGAAAAGCTTGAGTTACTTCCTCCAGGCTGGGCCCTATCACTTTTATATCCTTTGACTCCAGGGGGCCCAGGCCCTGCAGATAGGCCAGGAAACAGACCGGAACCTGGGCCGGATCCAGCCCCATTACCCGGGTGGCCACTGCATCTACTGCTACCGGGTTGGTGCCGGCCAGCAAAACGTCCATCTGGCGCGGGGTGCCGGATATGGGTCCAAAACCTTCCTGCCCATATAGGCCATCAATGATGGTTAAATCTGGTCGGACCAGCTGATTAATATTGATCAGGCTCTGCCATAAGCCGAAAAAGTGGGACATGTATTTTTCCAAGGGGGGTACTGCTCCCTGTAGATTCTTTAAGCCTAGGGAAACCAGGGCGGCAAAATGGATTTTCATAACCGGCATGCTAATGATAACATCGGCCTGTTCCAGTGTCAGAGGTATTTGTCGGGAAGACATCCGTTTACCGGCTGGTACCTGTTTTTCCCGGCTTTCATCCTGGTTTAAATCCAAGAGGGAAATCTTGGCCGGATCCAATTGCACTATCTGGGAATAAGCATAATGCTCAAACATTTTAGCGGTTTCGCTGCGATTGATGGAAGAACCCTCGGCAATTATAATCTGGCCAGCTCGGGGTAGCATTATCTCCACCAGGGCCCGGACCAGCCGGGGATCGGTAACTATGCCGCCTCGGTAGATACCGTCTTTTAAACCATGTTCGCTGACGATATTGGGTTTGATTACTACCCTCTGCCCCTGGCCCACAAATTTTTCAATGCCCCCCAGTTTATTCAGCAATCTTGCCAAACCGGCCTTTATCTCCTCCTGACTCCCGTCTGCGGGAACCTTTTCCAGGGCCACTGTGGCCTGGCTCTGGGGCTGGGCCGGGCGATACCCTTGTAATTTGCGCAAGAGCACGCTGGTGGAAAGATCCAGCTTTATCACCTGGAAACTGCCCTCCAAATAGACCCGGCTGGGGCGAAACCCATAGTCTACCAATAGCTGGTATTTACTCTGGTCCTGGGCCAGTATAAGAGCGGCCACCAGGGTTTCCTGGACTATCAGGGCATCCAGGATGGATTCCACGCTTATCCCTTCGGCATCGGGATGCCATAACAGCTCCTCTATAGTGCTTGTGTCTGGATTATATACTATCCAGGCCAGTTCTCGCTCCCCTTTTACTGCTGTAAAAATTAATAAATCCGGATTTTTCATCCACTGCCGCCATTGCCGTTCCAGATAAGCACTGTTCAATTCTTGATCATTATAGTATTCCATCAGCCGGGGATAGAGCTCAGGATCCAGTTGCCCCTCTCTCAAGCTAATTCCTGAATTCATCGGTTCTCCTCCTAACCTATACCTATTTTGGAAATCCTTATTGAAAGCTCTTACAGGTAAAGTGCTAGGATGTTAGATGTATTTACTGTGATTTATGATGCGCTGTTGGCTATCTATTTCTATTTGCCCCGATGAATTACCTGCTTGACCTTGGAATAAAATCCGCTTATTGGGACAGGGGGACAGGTTGACAGGTTCCTTGTCCCACCGTCCCAACCTGTCTGCCTAGAGTACCTTGGTGTTGCGGTCGGCGCAGGTTGAGGCTACATAAGCATTGGGCTTGATGATTACATCCACCAAGCCCAGATTTTTCATATAACCAGTCATAGCTGGTATCAGGGATTTGGTTTTTCCCCTTTCCCCAATATCCAGATGAACTTCAAATTTAAAGTCTTTTTGGGATACATCAAGAAATTCTTCCAATTCATCTTTGATGATTTTCTCTGCGGTCAAGTAAGTGAGATGACTCTCTATTGATATTTTTTCCAAGAGGGATATCTGCCTCCGGGGAATGAGATGTTTCCTTATGCAGTACCAGGCCCCTTTGCCTACCCGGTGAATGTGGACGGCGGTGACAAAACAGATATAATCCTTGTACTCCTGGGAATCACTGCCTACCCCCAGCACATATTCATTCTGGGTATCCTTGCGGATAAAATCCACAATTTTGCCGTATACCTGATCGAAGGTCATGCCCTTGCGATCGGTGCTATTGTAGAATCTGAAGCTCTCGGTATCATATAAAGTGTTCCATGGTTCGCTTAAAGCCATAATAAATCACCTGCATTTATATTTGCTGCAAGAATAATCGAGCCTACATAACATATCTATGACAATTGAAGCCGGTAAAACACCAACAAATTACTACCTTTAGTATTATCATCCACCAATTGCCTTAAAACTTGATTCCGCTACCCCCGGGTTTGGAGCCTAATTAATCCAGGCCGAAAGAGGTAAAATTATGATAAAGCTGCCGGGCTACCATTATCAGCTTTTGGCCTCCTTCGGTTCTCAGCTGTCTGCTGTCCAGGTCATTGATTCTCACTCGATCCAATCCATCCGCATCTTTAAAGATATCAAACAGGTATTGGCTTTCCTCAGGGTTGGCCAAACCATAGTGGGGCAGTTGCTGCCGGGCCTGCCGATCACTGATAGAGTGGTTCTCCATAATATACTTGAGAAGGGGTAGCTCAGATGAATCCACCCCGGCCAACAAGCCTAAATCCTGGGCTTTGCGGAAGCCCTCCCGGCCATGCTGGGGGTCCACATTATCGTTAATCCGGCCTATATCGTGATACAAGGCCGCAGTGCACAATATGTTCTGCTGCCGGGGAGAAGAGCCCTCCAAGCGGCTGATGATTATATTTAATAAAAGTACCCGACGGGTATGCATAAGGCCATGGATACCCTGGGGTCGATAGAAATATTCTGCTTTTAGTTTTTTTTCATAATGATGGTATAGTCCTTGGATTTCCTTCAGGTCCAGATGGGCCTGGAGATCAGCCATAGTGATTAGGGGAACCTTTTCTATCTTCTTTATCTCTTGGGGAAAAACCACCACTTCTTGTTCGTTTTTGCGTTTTATGAATGCGGTGACAGCTTTTTTATCAATTAAGGCCTTATAGACCTGGGGCCTGCCCCCTTGCTCTACGGCGAAGCGTATAGCCGTATTTATATCCAAGGTCCAGGAATGTTGGCTATGGATGGGAGTATCATGGGTTTCCGACTGACCCCGGTATATCTCTAAGTTCTCCGGGCGGAGCAGTGCCCCCTTCCTAGCATCGGTATCGCCCGGGGGCAAATCCAGGGGTCGGGTGCGATACCCCTCTATCTTTTTGATATACTCCTCCGGGAAATCATCCAGGGCCAAGCCGCAGCGGGAATAGATGAACCAGAAGATATTATATTTATCTTGATCGGGTATGTGCTCAAACAGTTCCTCATAAGCCAAAAGAGCGATTCTTTTATCCACGATATAAAACAGGGTTTTGAAATCACCTCTTAATAGGCATTGGCTGATGCGGCCCTGCTCAAAATCAATCAGCTCCAGGATTTGGCAGGACTCCAGACCCTCCCGGGTAAATAGGGGAATATCCACCCAAACCCAATCCCGATAGTAACAAAAATAGGCGAAAGGATCGCCCCTTTTAAAATAAAAATGAGATAGGTCCTTACCTGATCTTTCAATATATGCGGCTGCTTCCCGGTAATTCAATTTGTTATAATACTGCTGCAGATGCTTTAATTCAGCAATGGGTATCAAGGCATTTACGGCCTGAAATAGATGACTATTAATCCTGTCTAGGCTTGGCACCAGAATCTCCCCTTGTTATTGAATGATTATCCCAAGTGATAGTTAAAAAAGGCCCCCTTCCTGGTTCGGCTCCCCCTGGATCCAATCCCCGTCCGGGCTACGCCGGTAACTACGGAGTTCAGCCAGTATCCGGCCTATATATTCCTTCCAGGGCTGGGAACGGTATTCCAGCTTAATACCTTCTTTGACTTCTACATCATCAGCCAGGTTCTTCTTAACGCTTTTAATTTCTAAACATAGTATCCCAATATATTTACTGTTCTCCATCTTTTCCTTAAACACCTTTACCTGGGCTTGAATAGTGAAGGCAGTATCGCCTCCGCTGATAAAGGTAAGGGCAATACGTCCCTTAGACCTGGCATTGTGGAAAGTAGCCGAGCGGTTCTGCACCGCCATCAAGATGGTTCTGGCATCAACTGCGTAAAACATGGACATGGGGGCTCCACGGGGGAAGCCATCATCATCTATGGTGGACGCAACTCCGGTCATAGTATTTTGCCTAAAATACTGATAAAGGTTGGCCGGCAAAGAGTTCACTATGGCTTTATCCATATTATCATCCCCTCTATTATATGTAATTTATAACTGGCTTATAGCCTTTTCCAATTGGCTTAGAGTAGAACATTCAAAAACCTGGGTTAAGTATTTTTGGTATTCATAAATCCGGCTGTCCCCCAAGCCCCAGTTTCTTTGGGGCTCTGGATTGAACCAGTATATTTTACGCACCCTGAGCTTCATTTCCTGCAATACCCAGCTCTCATCGTTAAACCAGTTGTTACGGGCATCCCCGAAGATCAAGACCGTGGTTTTATGGCTCAAATAGCGGCCATAGCGTTGATGAAAGGATTTAAATGATACCCCATAGTCGGTATAGCCGCTGGCCCCCACTACCTTGGCATGCCTCAGCACATGATTGCGCAGATCCAAGGGATGGCCGGATAACAAGAGTTTGCTCACCTCATCTATTTCATCAATAAAGGCGAAAGAATCGATTTGGCGGAAAAACCTGGCCAAAGCGGCGATTAAAGCCAGGGAAAAACAACTAAAGGTCATTACCGATCCGGACACATCACATAAAGCTAGTATAAGCGGTTTTTCCCGGGTTTTTTTAATGGTGAAAAGCTCCAGAGGTACGCCACCGCTGGACATGCTGTGGCGAATGGTCCGGCGAAAATCGATCATAGCCAGATTGTTCTGCTTTCGTTTGCGGACCATTCTGGCCGCCAACCTCCGGGCTACAATGGGAAACAGAGCTTCCAGCTGGTGAATATCCTCCATACTGTTCAGGCGGAAATCCTGATCCAGAGGGTTCTTACTTCCCCCGGGGGAATCGGCCGCTCCCCCTTGGCTCTGAGAGGTTCCCAGGGCCATTTGACCCCCACTGATAGATATCTCTTCGTTAGCATCCAACTGCCGGTAGATGATGGGAGGGATCCGCTCCGGTTCCGGGGCCGATGAAGCCAGGGGATGGAAGTAACGCTGGAAAACCCGGTCAAAGGTGGCCTGGTAAGCATAATCCTTGACCAAAGTGCAAAACAGGGCGGAATAGAAGTAAGCTTCCTCAGTCCAATCCACCTGCAGTAGGGCCTGGCAGCAGTCCCGGGCCTGGCTGGGGGTTATGGGAACCCCTTCCCCCCGCAGTTCGATAAAAAAACCCTGCAGACTATGCAGTACCTTCATCTATACTCCTCCCCCCTTTAGCGAAATTCCAGGTCCTGCCGACTATACAAGAGTCGTTCTATTTTTTCCATATCTTCATGGTGCTTGACCAGGGTATTGAGGGTCTTTAAGAGGATCTCCACATCTATATCGTCTTGGCCCAGCCAGAGTAAAGAAGCGGCCCAATCTATGCTCTCGGCAATGCTGGGTAGCTTTTTCATTTCCACTCCCCGCAGGCGGCGCATTACTCCGGCCACCTTTTGGGCCAGTTCTTGGGATAAATCCGGCACTTTCAGCAGCAATATCTGTTCTTCCATTTCCCGGGAGGGGAAATCCAGATAAAGATAAAGGCAGCGTCTTTTCAGGGCCTCGGATAGTTCCCGGGAAGCATTTGAGGTCAGAAAAACATAGGGTAGGTGCCTGGCCTTTATGGTACCCAGCTCCGGAATAGTTATCTGAAATTCTGACAGGAGTTCCAGGAGTAAAGCCTCAAATTCAAAGTCCACTTTATCTATTTCATCAATTAAAAGTACGGTAGGGGTATCTGATATAATGCTAGTCAGCAAAGGCCGGCTGAGCAGGAAGGTCTCAGAAAATATTTCTTCTTCCACCAGCCGGCTGTCTTGATTAATGGCAGCCTGTATATGCAAGAGCTGCCTTTTATAATTCCACTCATACAAGGCTTTGGATTCGTCTATACCTTCATAGCATTGCAGGCGAATGAGGGGAACTCCTTTCATCCGGCTGAAAGCCTGAGCTATGGCGGTTTTGCCCACCCCAGCCGGGCCTTCTACCAAGACCGGCTTCTGCAGAGCCTGGGCCAGGTATAATACGGTAGCTGTTTTTTCATTGCAGATGTACTCAGCTTTGGTCATCTGCTTTTTTAGTTCTTCAATCCTATCCAGCATCATTAATCCCTCCCCGTAAACTACTTTTGCTTATCTTGGTTAAGCAGCGGGTCTTAAGGCCGGTCAACCGATAAGCCACCCCAGGATGGTCCCCCGCCTAAAGAAATCTATTCCCGCCCCTTAATGATTCCCCTTATTTCCTGGGGCCAGGGCCTTTTCTCCCGGACCCATTTTTTCTTCCAGCTCACTTATCATCTCTTGCAGCCAAGCCACCTTGACCTTTTCCACTTCTATGCCATACTCAATAATCCGAATCCGGTAATAGTCCACCCTTTTCTCATTCATTTCTTCTCTTGCCTCCTGAAAACGTTGGAGACGGTTCAGGCTAATCTCCAGCTGTCCCTTGAACTTGAGCCAGGCCTTTTCAGGACGCAGGTGTTTATAATAATTGACCTTGCTGAGAAAGGGATACTGCTTGAAAAAATCAAATTTGCTGTTATCCTCCTCATCCATCATGGAATCCAGCCACTGATGAAACTCCTGCAAGCCCGAAGGGGTAATATATATTATTTTCTGGTCTGGCAGATCTTCCTGGGATTTGGTTTTACGTTTAATTAAGCTCTCTTTTTCCAGTTTATTAAGGGTGGTATACAAGCGGCCCTGATTTATGTCTGGACT
>CAZPSR010000056.1:0-11118 GCA_964589135.1 uncultured Syntrophomonas sp. | reverse complement strand
ACGGGGAGAAATTCCCTCATGGCGCATTGGAAGAAAAATACGTATTGATTATGATACCCTAATGCGATACTTGCAGGGAGAATCAGGTAAAAAACCGGATTCCGACCCACAGGAGGAGGCATCTTCAAGCAATAGTTTTAGTTTTATGGGTAGTCATGATCTATCAGTTGAACTGCTGGCAGAGTTTTTAAACCACTCTTCTTCTTCATTTTCCCTTAAGGCCATTTTCAATGGTAGTATGCAAGGTTTGGTTTCTCTTTACCACAGGGAAGCGCAAGTAGCCGGTATTCATCTCTGGGATGAAAAATTATGTGAGTACAATCTACCTTTTGCAGAACACATACTTCTGGCTGAAGCCTATACGGTCATTAACCTGGTTCAAAGGTCCCAGGGCTGGATTGTCCCCGCAGGTAATAAGCACAATATCAATTCCTGGGAAGATATTACCAAAAGAGGTCTTCGCTTTGTAAACCGGCAAAGAGGTTCCGGCACCCGTTTAAGAATTGATCATTACTTATTGGAAAATGAAATAACAGCCCGCCAAATTCAGGGTTATGAAAGGGAAGAGCAAACACATTGGGGAGTTGCGCTTAAGGTTGCTAATGGAGAAGCAGATTTCGGCATTGGTATTCAATTTGCGGCCCAAAGGATGGGTTTAGATTTTATCCCGCTGTTTAAAGAACGATATGACCTGGTTGTTCTTCAAGAAACAATAGAAAAGCCTGAATGGCAGCAGATCCAGGCAGTTGTAAACTCAACCGCATTTAAAAGGGCAGTGGAACAGCATGTGGGTTATGATACCTCCCTAACCGGAAAGATCATCTACGAGACGCCTCATCCTGCAAAGGCTCGTGGTTAGGAACTGCTGCCTGGCTTAGCCAAGTGTCACCCAGGATAGCCTCATACCTAGTTAAACTGATGAAGGTTCGATAAAACGAAAAGGGGTATTTTATAACCATCCAGTCAAAGCTGACTGGATAATTGTTGAAGAATATGGTAAGCAGTGCATAAAATCATATTTCAAACCTTTTGCAGCGGATGCCAGCTTGGGTCTCCGCTGCATTATTTCCATCAATTTCTGTTTTAAAAATTCCTTGCCCTGTAGCTGGGACCTTTTGCTTTAGCCAATCTATGCATTATAATAATGAACAACTGATAAATAGCATTCAGGAGGTAGTGGAATGGAGATAAAGTTGCCATGGTTTGTAGAGGAGTTAAGGGAAAAGGATCCTGATTTTTTCCCAGTGGTCAAGGCAGTGGTGGAGTCAGCCTTAAAAACCCGGGCTCTAGACTTAAAGACTACCTACCTGGTGGTTTTGGCTTTAGATGCCGCCAAAAATGCAGAACAAGGGGTCAAGGTCTTAGCGGCGCAAGCCCGGGCAGCCGGAGCCTCTGAAGAGGAGATTAAGGAAGTACTGCGATTGGCTTATTATGTAGAGGGAATGGATGTTATAAAAACATCACTAAAGGCATTTGAATAAGGGTAAGGAGTAATAAATGATGTTTGAAGCGATTTTATTTGATCTGGACGGCACTCTGCTCAATATAGATATGGACTATTTTTTGCCCCGATATTTTGCCAGTATGCAGAGCATGGCTCATAACCTGGGCTATAAGGAAGCCAATGGTCTGGTACAGCAGATATGGTCTTCCACGGAAAAGATGATAGCCAACACCGATGATAGCAAAACTAATGAAGAAGTGTTTTTTGAAGATTTTTTCCGGGATTGGCCTTATCCGGCGGAAGAATTCAAGTCGTTTTTTGATTCCTTTTATGAAAAAGAGTTTCCCCGCTTAAACAAATATTGTGAACCCTTTCCCAGAGTGCCACAAATGATGGAGGATTTGTTTCAGCGGGGTTATAGAATTGTGATAGCTACCAATTCGGTATTCCCCTTAACTGCTATCGAAAAACGACTGGAATGGGCCGGTGTGGGACATTTTGATTATGACTTGATAACTGCCTATGAGAATATGCACTATTGTAAACCTCAACCCTCCTATTACCAGGAGATTTGTGATCGTATCGGGGTTAAAGCCCAGGACTGTCTGATGATTGGAAATGATACCGGCGAAGACCTGATAGCTGGGCAGGTAGGGATTAAAACCTATCTGGTGAAAGACATGCTGATTGATAAAGGATCTCCCCTTAAGCCGGATTGGCAGGGAGAGTTGGAGCACTTGTTCGAGTTCCTGAAAAAAATCTAGAATAAACCGCTACACCTCCGGGGGAAATTAATAATAGAAATTTTGCTCGGTGGGGTGATTATGAAACATAAAAAGAAGAAGAAAAAGGTCTTAACGGAAAAAGATGTAATGAAGATGGAGATTGCCAAGGAGTTGGGCGTATTGGAGCAGATCGAGCAGCATGGATGGGAATCTCTCAGCAATGCCGCCTGCGGTCGTATAGGAGGTATAATGAGCAAGCGTCTAAGGGAAAGGCAGCAAAAGGAAAGATAAAACCCGATTGATACCCCGGCTATGACCTGAGCATGGCCGGGGCTTATTTTGTTTTTTGACCCGGCCCCTAAAGATCATTCTAAATCGCCTACACTCCTTGCTCTAACCAAGCATAACACTCGGCCGCTGTTCCTGTCTTACTGACCAACTGACAACTGACCAACTTTCCACTTTCACCCCTTTCCCCCCCATTTTTAACTTCTTTGCTAATAATGGCTCTGATTGGTTTATAATTATAATGGTAGTAAGAAATGTATCAGTGGCGGGTGAAAACAATATGAAAGAAATTGAAAGAGTAAGGTCGTTTTTGCAGGGGAAGAATCCGGCTATTCGGATTATTGAATTTGAACAGGATACCAGTACCTCCTTCCTGGCAGCTCAGGCTCTGGGAACGGAAGTGGGGCAGATAGCCAAATCCATGCTTTTTAAGAGCAAAAAGGATGATTATATATTGGTGGTATCTACTGGTGATGTAAAAATCGATGCCAAAGCGTTGAAGGATCTGCTAGGGTCCAGGGTGCGCATGGCTAATGAAGAGGAAGTACGGGACATAACCGGCTTCCCGGTAGGCGGGGTATGCCCCTTTGCCTTAAAAACCCCAGTTCCGGTATATCTGGACCAAAGCCTGCAGAGGTATGAGGTGGTATATGCGGCAGCGGGTACGGCTAACACTGCAGTTCCGGTTTCTTATCAGGAGCTGATGGATATAACTGGAGGCATTGCCTGCCAAGTATCAATTTAGGCTTAAGGCCTGAACAAGGAGAATGATATGAACCCAGGTTTTGTTCATTTACATAATCACAGTGAGTACAGCCTATTGGATGGGGCCTGCCGCATCCAGGATTTGGTGGAGCGGGCGGCCCAGCTGGGGATGTCGGCTTGTGCCATAACTGATCATGGAGTATTGTATGGGGTTATAGATTTTTACCGGGCAGCGAAGAAAAAAGGCATTAAACCCATTATTGGCTGTGAGGTATATGTGGCTCCCCGCAGCCGATTGGATAAGGAGGCCCGGATTGATGACAATATGTATCATCTGGTTCTGCTTTGTCAAAACCAGGCGGGTTACCGGAACCTGCTGCAGCTGGTTAGCAGGTCGTTTCTGGAAGGCTTTTATTATAAACCCCGGGTGGATAAGGAACTCCTGTCCTTATACAGTGAGGGCCTAATTGCCCTTTCGGGATGCATTGCCGGGGAGGTGCCCCAGGCTGTTTTAGCTGGGGACTATAACAAAGCCCGGGACCTGGCCCTGAAATACGAAGAAATATGGGGCCGAGGCAACTTCTATCTGGAACTGCAGAAACATGGCATGCCCGAGGAAGAACAGGTTTGTGCAGCTTTGCTGCGGATTAGCGATGAGACTGGGATACCTGTGGTAGCCAGTAATGATGTGCATTATATCTATCAAAATGATGCGGCTTATCAGGATGTGCTTTTATGTATACAAACGGGGACAGTAATCAGCGATGAAGATCGTATGCGATTTCCCCCTGGGGCTGCTTACTATTTTAAAAACGGAGAAGAAATGTACTCCCTGTTTGCCCAGAGACCGGAGGCTCTTAGCAATACTCAGTTGATAGCGGATAGATGTGAGCTGGACTTTGAGTTTGGTTCATTCCATTTGCCCCATTTTCAGCTGGAAGGGGAATATACCCCAGAGGAGTATCTCAGCCAACTGGTGGGGGAAAAAGCCCGGCAGATCTGGCCCCTGCCAGATCCGCTCATAGATGAACGGCTTGCTTTCGAATTGAAGGTTATAAATGATATGGGCTTTGCTGCCTATTTTTTAATTGTCCAGGATTTAATCAACTGGGCCAGGTCCAATAAGATTGCGGTAGGACCGGGGCGGGGCTCAGCGGCAGGCAGCCTGGTTTCTTATGTCTTGGGGATAACTACTATTAACCCCCTTAAGTATGGTTTGCTCTTTGAGCGCTTTCTCAATCCGGAAAGAGTAAGTATGCCGGATATAGATATAGACTTTTGCTTTGATAAAAGGGATCAGGTAATCGAGTATATTATTGAAAAGTATGGTGCTGACCGGGTGGCCCAGATAATTACTTTCGGCACCATGGCCGCCCGAGCTGCCTTACGGGATGTGGGGCGGGCTCTGGATATCCCTTATGGAGAAGTGGATAAAATCGCTAAAATGGTCCCTACTGAACTGGGAGTAACCCTGGACCGGGCCTTAGAGATGGTTCCCGATTTGATGGAGCTCTACAACCGGGATTATACCCTTCGTAAACTAATCGATACTGCCCGGGCTCTGGAAGGAATGCCTCGACATGCTTCAGTGCATGCGGCGGGGGTAGTAATTGGCAGAGAAAGCCTGAGCAATCTTTTACCATTGCAGCGATCCGGGGATGGTCATATAGTCACCCAATTTGCCAAGGAAACGGTGGAGGATATAGGCCTGTTGAAAATGGACATTCTGGGTCTGCGGACCTTGACCGTTATTTACCGGGCAGTAGAAATCATAGAGAAAACCCGGGGAAAAACCATTAATATAGATCAGATTAATTTAGACGATCAAGAGGTCTATGATCTGCTGGCCCGGGGTGATACTATCGGGGTGTTTCAGCTGGAGAGCCAGGGCCTGCGCCGAATTTTGAGGGAAATGGTGCCAAGCCGTTTTGAAGACTTGATCGCAGTCATTGCTCTGTATCGGCCGGGGCCTTTAGGCAGTGGTATGGTGGAGGATTTTATCAACTGCAAACATGGAGGGCAGGAAATAGAATATATTCATCCTATGCTCCAGGATATACTGCAGGAAACCTATGGGGTAGTGCTATACCAGGAACAGGTAATGCAGATAGCCAGTATTTGCGCCAACTTCACCATGGGGGAGGCGGATATACTGCGCCGGGCCATGGGCAAAAAAAAGCCGGAGGAGATCATGGCTCTGAGGCAGAAGTTTATTCAGGGAGCAGCCCGGAATAATATAGATGAGGCCACTGCCACCCGGCTCTTTGACATTATGGAGAGTTTCGCCGGTTATGGTTTTAACAAGAGCCATTCTGCCGCTTACGCCATGATTACTTACCAGACCGCTTGGTTAAAAACCTACTATCCGGTGGAATATATGTGTTCTTTTCTAAGCAGTGTAATAGATAACCAGGAAAAAGTGGTGTTCTATTTAAGGGAGTGCCAGGGGATGGGAATCCCAGTGTTGCCCCCGGACATTAATGAGAGTTTTGAAAATTTCACGGTTAGTGGAGAATCTATCCGTTTTGGCCTGGGGGCCATTAAGAATGTAGGCTTGGGAGCGGTGAAGAGTATTGTAAATACCAGGAAAGAAGGAAATTTCATCTCCTTGTTCGATTTTTGCCAGCGGGTGGACCTGGGCCAGGTCAATAAGAGGATGCTGGAAAATTTGATAATGGCCGGCTGTTTTGATACTTTAGCCATAAGCCGTAAGGAAGCCTTGTCGATCATAGAAGAATGTGTGGAATTATCCCTTAAGATTAAACAATATCAGTCCAGCAGCCAGATGTCATTGTTTGGAGAAGTGATGGATATGGTGGAAGAGCCCCGGCCCCACCTTCAGGGCGAGTTTCCCCTGGCTGAAAAGTTGAAAAGGGAAAAAGAGGTCCTGGGTTTTTATGTTTCAGCTAACCCTATGGAAGAATACCGAGAAATACTGCCTCTATTGAGCGGGCAGAGAATCAGCGATTTAGATGCGGCTGATGATGAGACTTATGTTAGGCTAAGCGGGATGGTAGTGGATTTAAACCGGCGGGTCAGCAGGAGGGGTGATGCCTATGCCCGCTTTTATTTGGAAGATGGCAGTGGAAGAATCGAAGTTATGGTATTTCCCCGGGCTCTAAAAAAGAATATGGAATATTTGCAGGTCAATGGAGCGGTCCTAATTGAAGGCTTCTATGATATGCGGGATGAACAGCCCAAGATTTCCTTACAGCAAGCCCGGCCCATACCTAAAGCTATCAAAGAACTGCATATTAGAATTCCGGAGGAGAACCCAAACGATATTCGACCTCAACTCCTACACCTTCTGCAGCAGTATCCGGGTTCAGTGGAGGTTTTTTTACACCTTCCCGGCCGCCGCACCGTGCTTTTACAGGAAAAATTTTATGTTGAGGCCCAGGTTCAGCTAAAGTCAAAGATGACCGACCTTTGTGGGGTCAAAAATGTGTGGTTTGTTTAGAGATCCAACCAATACAACATGCCGCACCTCAGCAGTTGAAAGCTCATCCCAGAGCTAGATACAGACAGGAGGATTAATGCATGAATGTCGATTGTTTCGGACAAGACTATATTGTGGTCAGGGCGCTGGAAAATGGAGTAACTATCATTGGTTTGACCAGAGGGAGAGACACCAAGCTTCATCATACGGAAAAACTGGATAAAGGGGAAATAATGTTTCTTCAATTCACCGAACATACTTCTGCTATAAAAATCAGGGGTTGGGCAGAAATATTGCATCGGTATGGAACCAGCACCAGCGGAAAAGAAAACAGTAAGAATAAATCCTGACCGGCCTGGAAAGGCCAGTTGATAGCGGGTCACATTGATACCGCTGTCTGGACGGCAGGAGATAAGGAGGAGATTCTTTGCCTAAGCTTGCAGTGCTAACCAGTGGTGGAGATGCGTCGGGAATGAATGCAGCTATACGGGCAGTGGTCAGGTCAGCTATATACTTAAAAATGCAGGTGTATGGTGTTTACCAGGGCTTTGAGGGCTTAATGGCCGGCAACTTGCATGAAATGACCCTGGGCTCAGTGGCGGATATTATACATCGGGGCGGAACAATTCTGCAAACCTCGCGCTCTGATTTGTTTATGCAGGAAAAGGGTATGGAACAGGCCAAAAAAAGCCTGAAAAAGCTGGGAATTAACAACCTGGTAGTTATTGGGGGCAATGGCAGTCTTACGGGAGGATATGAGTTTTCCCGCATAGGGATAAATGTTATAGGAATTCCCGCTACTATTGATAATGATGTAGTATATACCAGATCAATAGGTTATGATACGGCAGTAAATACGGTATTAAATGCTATCAATCATATTCGGGATACTGCCAGCAGTCATGGTCGGGTATTTATTATCGAGGTTATGGGACGTCGTTGCGGGGAAATAGCTCTGGCTGCTGGGGTTGCTGGCGGTGCTGAGTCAATACTGGTGCCGGAAATAAAAACTGATTTGGAACATATAATTGCTAAAATTGAGTCCGGTATGAACCGGGGCAAACTGCATAGTATTATCATTGTCGCCGAGGGGGTCTATCCGGTCATGGATCTGCAAAATTATATCATAGAACGCACAGGGCAGGATACCCGCATTACTATTCTGGGTCATATTCAAAGAGGAGGGACCCCTACCGCTGCTGATAGAATCCTGGCCTCCCAGATGGGCAAGATGGCGGTAGACTGCATAGCAACTGGGCAGAAGAACCTTATGGTGGCAGTTCGGGAAGAGCGGCTTTTGACTATACCTTTGGGAGAAGTTATTAATGGAACCAAAACTCCCGAGTTGGAAATGTTTGAACTGGCTCGGATTTTATCTATATGAACCAGGTCTTATTAATATCATGGTTAGGAGGTGAGGCGGTTTGAGAAAAACCAAAATTATTTGTACTATAGGACCGGCTAGTGAAGAGGTGGCTATGCTGACCCGCTTGATCCAGAATGGCATGAATGTAGCTCGCATTAATTTTTCTCATGGCCGGCATGAGGAACATCAAAAGAGAATTGAGAACATAAGAGAAGCAGCATCCATTACCGGCAGTCCCACAGCCATTATGCTTGATACCAAAGGACCGGAGATCAGAACTGGAACTCTAGCCCAAGGTAAAATCAAGCTGGAGGGAGGACAGGAATTCATCCTTACCAACCGGGAGGTTCCCGGGGATGAGAAGGCGGTGCAGATTAGTTATCCTGCTCTGCCCCAGGAAGTTAAACCAGGAGATTCCATACTTCTGGCCGATGGCTTAATAAATCTTCAAGTTAAAGAGTGTAGTGAAACCGACATTCTGTGTCAGGTGATTAATGGCGGAGAACTGGGGGAAAGAAAAGGGGTCAATGTACCTGGGGTAAGAATACAATTGCCCTTTTTAAGTGAGAAAGACCGGCTTGATATCAATTTTGGTATTGAGCAAGGGGTGGATATTATAGCGGCCTCCTTTGTCCGGAAGGCGGAGGATATTCTGGAAATTAGACGGATACTGGAGGAAAACAATGCGGACCCGTCCATTATTGCTAAGATCGAGAGTCAAGAAGGAGTAGACAACCTGGAAGACATTATAAAAGTGGTGGACGGGGTGATGGTAGCCCGGGGAGATTTGGGGGTGGAAATACCTGCAGAAGAAGTGCCTCTGGTGCAGAAGTTAATTATTGAGAAATGTGCCCACACCGGCAAAGTAGTTATTATTGCCACCCAGATGCTGGATTCCATGATTGTAAATCCTCGCCCGACCCGAGCAGAGGTTTCCGATGTGGCTAATGCCATATTTGAAGGAGCCGATGCCATTATGCTGTCGGGAGAAACTGCGGCAGGCAAGTATCCGGCTGAAGTGGTGGAGACCATGGCTCGCATTGCCCAGAGGACAGAAGATGCCTTGCCTTACCAGGAACTGTTGAGAAGAAAGCGCTTGCAGGGCAGTCTGACAGTGACTGATGCTATCAGTTATGCTACCTGTGCTACGGCTATGAATCTAGGGGCCTCAGCTATTTTGACCGCCACCCGCTCGGGCTATACCGCCCGGATGGTGGCAAAATATCGCCCAAAATCCAAAATTGTGGCTGCTACTCCGGATGAGGCAGTCTTAAAACAGATGGCCTTGGTGTGGGGAGTGTATCCGGTACTGATTAGGGATATAGAAGGAACTGATGCATTATTGGATGAATCCATCAATGCCGCCCTGGAAAAGGGCTGTATCAACAAGGGTGAGCTGATTGTACTGACCGCCGGGGTGCCCACAGGACTCAGCGGGGAAACCAACCTGCTGAAGGTTCATATTGTAGGGGATATATTGGTACAGGGAATGGGAATCGGAAGTACCGCCCCCAGTGGCAGAGCTAAAATAGTCCTCTCCAGGGCTGATCTGGACAAAATTGAAGAGGGAGACATAGTGGTAACTACCAATGCTGATAGTTATATGGCACCCTTATTGGGGCGGATCAGAGCCCTGGTAGCAGAAGAAGGAGGGCTTACCTCCAATGCAGCTATAATGGGGCTAAACGCAAATATTCCGGTAATTGTGGGAGCCCAGGATGCCAGTACCATAATTAAAGATGGCATGTTGGTTACTATTGATACTCCTCGAGGGAAGGTATATAAAGGTTTGACCAAAGTGCTCTAAGGGCAAGGAGGGACTGGTGGGACAAGGAACCTGTCCCCCTCTCACAACCAAAGAAGGAGGCAATTTCTGGCCTCCTTCTAAACTTTAAATGCGCTTGGTAAGGGCCATAAGCTGTAACATGGTAGCATGAGTTTTGAGTGGTATCAGGCTGGTTGTTACTAGCTTTACAACACTACCGGCATTATTAGCGAATATTAAGTTTTATTTGTTTTTCCAGCTGGGTTTCCTCTTTTCGATAAAAGCCCCCATGCCTTCAGTCTTATCTTCGGTGGCACAGCTGTTGCCAAACATATCTGACTCAATGGCCATAGCGGTATCCAGGTCACACTGCATACCAACAGTAATGGCATGTTTGGAGTAGGCTACTGCCAAGGGAGCCTGTTTGATGATCTTTTTAGCCAGCTTCTTGGCTTCTTCCATTAATTGATCAGCAGGATAAACATGGTTTACCAGTCCGATCCGATAAGCTTCAGCGGCTTTAATGTTATTGGCGGTATAGGTGAGTTCTTTTGCTCGGCCTTCTCCAACCAGCCGCGGCAGTCTCTGGGTGCCGCCAAATCCGGGTATAATACCCAGGCCTACTTCGGGTTGTCCAAATAGGGCGGTTTCTGAAGCCAGCCGAATATCACAGGCCATGGCCAGTTCACAGCCGCCCCCCAGGGCAAAGCCATTAATGGCCGCTATTACCGGTTTCTCCATGCGTTCCAGTTTACGGAAAACATATTCACCATAAGCCGAGAACTTGCGGCAACCGGGTTGATCCATATTATACATCCATACTATATCAGCTCCGGCCACAAAGGATTTATCTCCGGCTCCGGTGACGATCAGTACTCTAACTTCGCTATCGGCATCCAATGCATCGATAGCTTGTTCCATTTCTTTTAAGACATCGGCATTGAGAGCATTCAATGCTTTGGGACGATTAATATACATCAGGGCTATGCCCTCTTCTTTTTCAATAATCAGGTTTTGGTATGTCAACACTTTTCCCCCTTTCAAGGTTGGTCCTTTCGCAGATCGGGTTATGACCGGGGTCTACTTATTGTAGTCGTAGAAGCCTTTGCCGGTCTTCATTCCCAGCCATCCAGCCCTTACCAGCTGCTTTAAGGGGGGAGCCGGACGATACTTGGGATCGCCAGTTTCCTCATAAAGAGTCTTACATACGGCCAGGGCGATATCGACTCCTACCAGGTCGCAAAGAGTCAAGGGACCCATAGGCCACCCAGCTCCCAGTTTCATAGCGGTATCAATATCTTCGGTGCTAGCCAGTCCTTCGTATTGGATGAATGCTGCCTCGTTCATTCCAGGCAGGAGAATGCGGTTGACCACAAAACCAGGACC
>CAZPSR010000055.1:0-11140 GCA_964589135.1 uncultured Syntrophomonas sp. | reverse complement strand
ATGAGGCGGGACATTTTATAGCGGCCCGCAGAGTAGGCATACCCGTTCATGAGTTTGGAATTGGCTTCGGGCCCAAGCTTATTTCCTGGCAACGAAATCAAGTAGAGTATTCCATTCGCTTATTTCCCCTGGGGGGGTTTGTCCGTATGGCCGGAGAGGAACTGGGAGACCAATCGGATTCTGCTGGATTTAACAACCGTACACCCTTGGAAAAAATCCGGGTATCTTTTGCCGGTCCGTTTATGAATTTTGTCTTAGCCCTCTTGATATTTATCTATAGTTATGCCTTTATCGGTATACCGCATGCTACTGATGAACCTATAATTGGGATAGTATTTGAGGGACAACCAGCCGAAAGAGCCGGAATAGTATCGGGAGACCTTATATTGGCAGTGGATGGAAAACAGATTAAGAGCTGGGAGGAATTCACCAGCTGCCTTACCGATCAGGCCCCGGGCAATGCCATAATCCTAGAACTGGAAAGGGAAGGCGAGTTTAAACAGCTCCAGGTCATTCCTGAGGCTAATCCCAACACCGGCTTATCCATCATTGGTGTTTCCAGCCAGGTGATTTATGAAAAGCAAGGTTTTTTTAATGCTATTAAGATAGGCCTGGAACAAACTTATGAGCTTACGGTAGTACTATTAGGCGGACTCTGGATAATGATCACCGGGGGAGCATCAGCAGCTGATATTGCCGGTCCAGTAGGTATTGTAGGCTTGATTGGAGATGCCGCTCGGGTAGGCACTGTATTCCTTTTAAGCTTTGCCGCCTTTTTGAGCATCAATTTGGGTATTCTTAATCTCTTGCCAATACCTGCGCTAGATGGCAGCAAAATTATGTTCGCGGTGGTGGAGGCTATTCGTAAAAAACCAGTATCACCTGAAAAAGAAGGATTTATTCACTGGTTGGGATTCATGTTTCTTATGGCCTTAATTGTTTTAGTAACCTTCAACGATATTATGAGGATTTTCAAATGATGGGGAAAGGCCGGAGAGTTAGCCGAGAAGTTAGGGTAGGAAAGGTAGTCGTAGGAGGAGATCATCCCATTGTGGTTCAGTCCATGACCACCACCGATACCCGCAATATTGAAGCTACTGTCAGGCAGATAATCAGGTTGGAGGAAGCCGGCTGCGAATTAGTTCGAGTAGCGGTAGTGGATCAGGAAGCCGCCCAGTCCCTGGCCCGGATAAAGGCCAGGATCAGCCTTCCCCTTATTGCTGATATACATTTCGATTATCGCTTGGCCTTAAAGAGTATAGAGGCCGGCTGTGATGGACTGAGAATCAATCCCGGAAATATTGGGGCTAAAAGCAAAGTACAAGAGGTAGTGAAAGCCTGCCAGGACCAGAAAATACCGATTAGAATCGGAGTCAATGCAGGTTCCCTGGATAAAAGCATATTGGCCCAATATGGAGCCATTTGTCCTCAGGCTATGGTGGACAGTGCCCTGGATAATATCAGGGTATTGGAAGATATGGGTTTTTACGATATAAAAATATCTTTAAAAGCTTCATCAGTTTCCTTAAGTATTGAGGCCTACCGAATAATGGCCAGGATGGTGGACTATCCTTTACATCTGGGTATTACTGAAGCAGGGACTATTCCCCGGGCTCTGGTCAAATCAGCTATGGGTCTGGGCATTCTATTAGATGAAGGTATCGGGGATACCTTAAGGGTATCGATAAGCTCGGATCCGGTTTATGAGGTATGGGCTGCCTATGAGATTTTGCGCAGTGCCGGTCTGCGTCAGCGAGGGATAGAACTTATCTCTTGCCCTACCTGCGGGCGCTGTGAGATAGATTTATTTAAGATAGTACAGGAAGTAGATGATAGAGTAAGATTCATGGATCGTGATTTAAAGATTGCAGTTATGGGTTGTGTGGTTAATGGCCCTGGGGAAGCCCGGGATGCTGATATTGGTATAGCCGGGGGACGAGGAATGGGTATATTATTTAAGAAGGGAAAAATTATCAAGAAGGTACCGGAAAATGAGTTACTGGATGAATTGATGCGGGCTATTGATGATTATGAATAAATACCCGAGGATCACAGATTTGGTTCTTAACAACTATTAATCAGCCAACAAGGAGGTAAGGACTTGAAGTCATCGGAAATATTTAATCCAACTCTACGAGAGGTGCCCAGTGAGGCAGAGATAGTAAGCCATCAGCTATTACTGCGGGGCGGCTTCATTCGTAAAACTACCGGGGGTGTTTATTCCTATTTGCCCTTGGCCTTTAGGGTCTTAAAAAAGATAATGAACATAGTACGGGAAGAGATGGATCGAGCTGGGGGGCAGGAAGTACTTATGCCTATTATCCAGCCCGCTGAATTATGGCAGGAATCAGGCCGTTGGGAAGTTTATGGCGAGGAAATGTTTAGACTGAAAGACCGTCATGATAGACCCTTTGCTTTAGGGCCCACCCACGAAGAAATAATTACTACGATAGTGAATCAGGATGTACATTCCTATCGAGACCTACCCTTGCTCTTGTACCAGATTCAGAATAAATATCGGGATGAGATCAGACCTCGTTTTGGTTTGATGCGAGGCCGGGAATTCATTATGAAAGACCTGTATTCCTTCGATATGGATGAGGCCGGATTAGAAATTTCCTATCAGAAAATGTATGAAGCCTATAAGCGTATATTTGAAAGAATGGACCTAAAGTATCGGGTGGTGGAAGCTGACAGCGGAGCTATCGGAGGCAGCCTTAGCCACGAATTCATGGTCCTGGCCTCCAGTGGAGAAGCGGAAATAGTATATTGTGACAACTGTCATTATGCGGCTAATGTGGAAAAAGCCCAATGCCAGGCCCAAAAGCTGGATGAAGCAACAAGAGCAGAAGCGAAGCCGCTGGACAAGGTTTACACTCCAGAAGTTAGAACAGTTGATGATGTAATGCTAAAGCTGGCGGTGCCGATCCAAATTATTGCCAAAACCCTCATATACTGGGCTGATGGAGAATATGTAGGAGCAGTCATTCGCGGTGATAGAGAATTAAACGAAATCAAGTTAAAAAACCTCCTGGGATGCCATGAGCTGATGATCGCAGATGAAAATCAGATTAAGGAGGCTCTGGGGGTCCAGGTAGGTTCCCTGGGACCGGTGGGGGCTGAGTTTAAGGTTTATGCCGACCAGGAAATTGAGTTTATGGATAATTTCATCTGTGGGGCCAATGAGGATCAATACCACTTGATTAATGTCAATATGGGCCGGGATTTTGTACCCGAAGCCATAGCTGATCTGAGAAATGCAATAAAAGGAGATTCTTGCCCAGTCTGTTCAAATGCCTTGGATACTATTCGGGGAATTGAGGTTGGTCATATATTCCAGCTGGGGCAAAAGTATTCCCAGGCCATGAAAGCTACTTTCTTGGATAACAACGGTCAGGAAAGGCCATTTATCATGGGTTGTTATGGAATAGGGGTTTCTCGGACTATGGCTGCCGCAGTGGAACAAAACTATGATGAGAACGGTATAATCTGGCCTCTGCCCATAGCCCCTTACCAGGTAATAATCGTTCCGGTCAATACCAAAAAAATTGAGCAGATGGACCTGGCCTGGAGCTTATACCAGCAGTTGTCGGACCTGGGACGGGAGGTAATAATTGATGACCGGGACGAAAGAGCCGGCGTGAAATTTAAAGATGCGGACTTGACTGGTATACCTATTCGTATAACCATAGGACCCAAGGCTCTGCAGGAAAACAAGGTGGAAGTGAAAAAGAGATGGGAAAAGGAATCGACCCTTATTGCCATTGAGGACACCATTGATGAGATAAATAGGATAATAGGCCAATACTAGCCAACATTACTCGCAAGACCCACCAATAAACAAGGGATGTGTATTACCCATGCTTATTTACGAAATAGTATTTAAACTTGCCCTGGCTGGGATTCTGGGCGGATTGATCGGGCTGGAGCGGGAGAGCTTGAGTCGTCCAGCTGGACTAAGAACCTACACCTTAGTCTGTATAGGTTCTGCTTTAGCAATGATCGTCTCTATTGATATGTATCTAGAGTATTACCAGACTGTGAATGCTGATCCGGGACGAATAGCAGCTCAGGTTATTAGCGGGATAGGCTTTTTAGGCGCTGGAACCATAATGCGGGAAGGCGCTTCAGTTCAAGGTCTTACTACCGCTGCGGGGCTGTGGGTAGTAGCCTGTATAGGATTGGCTGTAGGGGCTGGTTTATATGTGCCGGCAATAGCTACTACTATATTGATTCTCTTTGTTTTAATCTATTTCATAAAAGTTGAAGCCAGATTCACCGGGAGCCGGGAGTATAAGGGCATTGTGGTGATAGTGGAAGACAAGCCAGGTCAGGTTGGAGTTATAGGATCGATTTTAGGGGATTTATGCGTATTGATTAAAAATATTCAGTTAACCCAAATAGATGATAAGTATCTGGAAATAGAAATGCTTCTGCAGATTCCGGCCGGTCTTTCCATTGATCAGGTTATAGAAGAATTATCCAATGTTAAAGGCTTGCGTAGTGTTGAGAGATTAAACTAATGGGGCGGGGAGGGAAGGAAACTGAACCGGGACTTTTATGGGGTAGTGGAAAGTTTGATCAAGCCGGAATTGGCTTTAAGCTGGGAAAACACCTGGGTGAAAAAGTTGGAGATATGTCAGTCATCCAAAGAATGGAGGCTGTTCATCGCAATGGAACAGCCTCTTCCTACTGCCCTGATTAATCAGACAGCCCAAGCTTTAAAGAAAGCATGGTATTTTCTAGATAATATACATATCATACCCTGCTTTAAAGAGCCCAGTGTGATCCTGGCCAGTTTGCTTGCTCAATGTCAGAAAGATACATATTCCTGGAAGCTATATCCAAAGGACGAAATCATTGAGTGGAGAATCAGGGATAAAGGGATAGATGTGCTAACAACTCAGGAAAGGGTTTATCTTCATATTTTGGAGCACGGCATATGTGAGTATATTTCCCAGTGGTTCTGGGATAACTACCGCTGGCCAGTCTTGGTAAGAGCAGTGTGGGAGGATCAACCGGCGGTTTCCCGGTCTGAGCTTGATCCCCGTATTAGGCGCAAACCCTTGGAGATTCTGGACATAAAGATTAAGACTGCTTCAAAAGGACGAAAAAAAACGGAAGCAAATAAATCCAAAGAACTGAATTCAACCAAGCCAGCCCTTAGGATAGCTGATCTTGAGGAAGGTATGCAGTCGGTAGTGGTTGAAGGAGAAATATGGGAAAAAGAATATACCTCCTTACGCGATGGCAGGTTTGTTATTAGTTATTATCTGAAGGATAATATGGATAGCCTGATTATAAAAAGCTTTGTAGGCAGCAAGGAAGAGGAAAGCTTGGAGGTTGGCAACTGGGTAAGAATTATGGGCAGTGTCCGCTATGATAATTTTGCCAAAGAACTGGTTCTGCTTATGAATGCCTACCTGGTTTTGGCCAAACCAGTCCGGTCAGATAAGAGTCAGGTCAAGCGCATAGAATTACATGCCCATACCAAAATGAGCGCTATGGACGGGCTGGCTGATGTCAAAGCTTTGATAAAGCAGGCTGCGGAATGGAAGCATCCGGCCATAGCCATTACTGATCACGGAGGAGTTCAGGCTTTCCCCGATGCCTACCAAGCAGCTAAAAATTACGGTATTAAAGTGATATATGGCTTAGAGGGATATCTGGTGGAAGCTGACAAAAAGGAGCGGGCTTATCATGTGATATTACTGGCCCGTAATTTAACGGGGTTAAAAAACCTTTATCACCTGGTCAGTCTTTCCTATCTGGAGCATTTCTATCGTCATCCCAAGATTCCCCGAGCACTGCTAAATAAGTACCGGGATGGATTATTGGTAGGAACTGCCTGCCAGGCCGGGGAATTGTATCAGGCCTTTTTAAATCGGCTAGGAGAAGAAGACTTAAGCAAGATAGCAGAGTTTTATGATTATTTGGAGATTCAACCTTTAGCCAATAATGAATTCCTCTTGCGGGATAATAAAGTGGCGAGCCCAGAGGAATTAAAAAAGATCAATAAGGAGATCTTCAATCTGGGAAATCGTTTGGGCAAAATAGTTGTGGCAAGCGGAGATGTACATTTTATCGAGCCTCAGGATGAAATTTACCGGACTATTATTCAGGCTGGACAGGGCTATGATGATACCGATTCCGACTCCCCCCTATATTTTAAAAGCACCGATGAAATGTTGGAGGAATTCTCCTATCTAGGAAGGGAAAACGCTCTGAAGGCGGTGGTGGAAGGGCCCCAGCAGATTAACGCCCTGATCGAGGAGATCAAGCCAGTACCTGATGGCTTTTATCCCCCCCAAATAGATACCGCAGCCCAGGAGATCACTGAGTTAACCTGGAAAAAAGCTCATGAACTGTACGGAGAGATACTGCCTGAGCTGGTTGACCAGCGCATAAAGCATGAACTACATGCCCTTACTGAACATGGTTTTAGTGTATTATATCTTATTGCCCATAAATTGGTAAGGAAATCCAACCAGGACGGATACCTGGTAGGATCTAGGGGATCAGTGGGATCTTCTCTGGTAGCCTATCTTACCAATATTACTGAAGTCAATCCTCTACCCCCCCATTACTTATGCACATTTTGCCACCACACGGTTTTTGCCCCCGGAACAGCAGTGGAATGCGGGGTAGATCTGGAGGATCAGAACTGTCCCAATTGTGGCCAGCTAATGCATAAAGAGGGGTTTAATATACCTTTTGAGACTTTCCTGGGATTTGCCGGGGACAAAGTTCCGGATATTGATTTAAACTTTTCTGGAGATTACCAGATGCAAGCTCACCATTACGTTGAAGAGCTTTTTGGCAAGGAAAATGTCTTTCGGGCCGGTACTATATCCACCATTGCTGAAAAAACTGCCTTTGGCTTTGTAAAGAAATATGAGGAAGAAAAGCAATTGAACCTTAAAAACAGTGAGATAAAACGATTAGCCCGAGGGCTGACTGGGGTAAGAAGGACTACCGGACAACATCCCGGGGGCTTGATTGTAGTACCTAAAGGCCGTGATATACATGAATTCACTCCACTGCAACATCCCGCCGATAAAAAGGATTCTGGAGTAATTACTACTCATTTTGAGTATCATGCCATTGGCGATCAGCTGGTCAAGCTGGACATTTTAGGCCATGATGACCCTACTGTCATCAGAGAATTGGAACTCTTAACCGGGGTTAAAGCCTCGGATATCAAATTGGATGATCCTGATACCATGAAGATCTTTTCGGGAGTAGAAGTCTTGGGGATAAAGAAGGAAGATATTAACTCCCAGGTAGGTACTTTTGGGATACCTGAATTTGGCACCCGCTTTGTCCGGCAGATGCTGGAAGCTACCAGGCCTACCAGCTTCGGAGAATTAGTTCGCATTAGCGGTCTTTCTCATGGAACAGACGTATGGTTGAATAATGCTCAAGATTTAATTGCCCAGGGTATGTCAAGTCTAAACCAGGTTATTTGTACCCGAGACGATATAATGACTTATCTAATCAGTCAGGGGGTAGAAAAGAAACAGGCCTTTAATATTATGGAGCGAGTACGCAAGGGTAAAGGCCTAACCCCCGATGATATACTCCTAATGGAAAAGCAAGAGGTACCTGACTGGTACATAAAATCCTGCCAGAAAATCAAATATATGTTTCCCCGGGCTCATGCCGTGGCCTATGTTACTATGGCTTATCGCATAGCTTACTTTAAAGTAAACCATCCTTTGCCATTTTACGCCAGTTTCTTTAGCATTCGGGCCGAAGATTTTGATGCTATGACCATTCTGGCCGGCTGCGAATCAGTAGGCCAAAGAATCAAGGAAATTGACCGGATGGGATATGCCGCCACACCCAAGGACAAAAAATTAATCACTATATTGGAACTGGCCTTGGAAATGTATGCCCGCGGATTTTCTTTTTATCCGGTGGATATTTATGAATCAGATGCCAGTAAATTCAAGGTCTATCAAAATGGCCTACTCTTGCCCTTTTCGGCCCTGCCCAATGTAGGTGAAAATGCGGCTCTGGGCATAGTGGAAGCCCGCTCGGACAAAGCTTTTGTATCGGTAGAAGAGTTTCAAAGCCGCACCCATTTAAATAAAACCGCTATGGCGGTTCTGAAGGAATATGATTGCTTCGCTGATTTACCTGAAAGCACTCAAATAAGCCTTTTTGGCTGAAGAGAAATATTTAAACACTTAAAACCTCGAATATATTTGCGTTATAGATTGGTTATGGTATAATCATATTAGTTTTCTAATACTCTTTAGGCAAAGTGGGTCTCAACCCACTTTTTCTATTGTTAATCATAGTAAGAATGATGATTGCGGGGGTGCAGGATGTGAGAAATAATAACCTGCCTGATTTAATAAGTCAAATAGAAAGAAACTTAGCCCAAATAGATATAGAATTTGTTGACATTGAATACCGTAAAGAGAGTGAAGGACAGATCTTGAGAATATACATCGATCATGACTCTGGGGTTGATTTGGATACCTGTGCCAAAGCATCTCGGGCGGTTAAAAGTATAATTGATGAAAGTAACTTATACTATGACCATATGGAGGTTTCCTCACCTGGACTTGACAGGGTTTTAAAAAAGGAACGGGATTTTATTAGATTCCTGGGTTATGGGATAAAGGTTAATACTACCAAGGATTTTAATGGTCCTCGAAAACTGTCGGGAGTTTTAGTGGGTTTCCAAGCAGACCTTATTCAAATTGAAGTTAATGAGCAGATTATGGAGATTCCCCGAGAACAAGTATCCATGGTGAGATTAAGACCAGAGGAATAAAGAGGAGGAAGTAAATTGTCTAGTGAGCTTATGCAAGCATTAAACGAAATTGAAAAGGAACGCGGAATACCTAAAGCTGCTTTAATAGATGCCATAAAATCAGCGCTCAATACGGCCTATAAGAAGAATTTCGGCATTGCTCAGAGCGTTAATGTTAATATTGATGAATTAACCGGCGAGGTGAAGGTTTTCTCCCAGAAAAAAGTGGTAGATCAGGTGCTTGATGGTCGGGTGGAGATAAATATCGATGAGGCTCGGGAATTATATCCCGATTGCAATACTGAGGAACTGGTATATGTAGAAATAACCCCATCCAACTTTGGACGCATTGCTGCCCAGACCGCCAAGCAAGTCGTTATCCAGAAGCTGCGAGAGGCAGAACGGAGTTTAATTTATGAAGAATTTTTGGAAAGAGAAGGAGAGATTATTACCGGTACGGTACAGCGGGTAGAAAGTAAAACTGTTTACGTAGGTCTGGGTCGAACCGAAGGTATTATGTTGCCACCAGACCAGATCAACGGGGAGCGCTATGAAGTTGGCCAGAGAATCAAGGCCTATATCTATGAGGTGAAAAACACTCCCAAAGGACCCAACATTTTTTTGTCCCGTTCTCATCCTTTCTTTTTAAGGCGTTTATTTGAGCTGGAAGTACCTGAGATTTACGACGGAGTAGTGGAGATAAAGGCAATTGCCCGGGAAGCTGGAGCCCGGTCCAAAATATCGGTAAATTCTCTAGAGGATAAGATAGATTCGGTGGGAGCCTGTGTGGGACCAAGAGGAATAAGAGTACAAAACATTGTATCGGAGTTAGGCGGAGAAAAAATCGATATAATCAAGTATGACAGAATGCCACAACAATTTATTGCCAACTCCTTAAGCCCTTCCAAAGTGGATCGGGTATTTATAAATGAAGAAGATAAGATTGCTACCGTAGTAGTTCCAGATTACCAGTTGTCTCTAGCCATTGGCAAGGAAGGGCAGAATGCAAGATTGGCAGCCAAGTTGACGGGCTGGAAAGTAGATATTAAAAGTGCTAGCCAATTCATCGAAGAGAATGCCAGCAATTTGGTGTGGCCGGCTAGCGATGAGGAGCCAGCAGGTGAGCTGTTGGCAGATGATTTGCTTGAACACTCCGATGAGCTTTACGAGGAGACTGAAAATCATGGGGAAGAAAATGCGTAAAATACCACAGCGTATGTGTATCGGCTGTAGAACAATGAAAAACAAAAAAGAGCTGATAAGGATTGTAAGAACTCCTCAGGGGGATATCGAAGTGGATACGGGGGGTAAAAGGCCGGGTCGCGGAGCATATCTTTGCCCCGATGCCCAGTGCTTTAAAAAAGCCGTAAAGAGCAAAGGGCTGGAAAAAGCTCTGGATAAACAAATACCCAGAGACATTATAACAATAATTGAACAGCAAATAGAGAGTATATCTTCATAAGGTTGTGATAATTTGAAAAGAATAAATAGTATCATAGGTTTTGCTCAAAAAGCGGGCAAAGCCTCTTCAGGAACATTGGCAGCCAAAACCAGCCTGATGAGGAATCGAGCCCGGTTGCTTATCATCAGTAATGATATTTCTGAGAATACCGGCCAAGGCTTGATTAAGTTATCTGATAAGAATAACATTCCCTGGTTTGTTTATGGCGATAAAAATGAGCTCGGCACCTGTGTAGGCAAAGCTTACCGGGTTGCTGTTACCATAAATGATGATAATATGGCTGCTACGATAATAAAGAATTATGAAGCACTGGGAGAACAGGTAAAAAGCACGGGGGTGGTTGAATGGCAAAAATAAGAGTACATGAATTAGCCAAAGAAATAGGGATACCTAGTAAAGAGATGGTAGATATATTACAAAACCTGGGTATGAATGTTAAAAATCATATGAGTACTATGGAGGATACCCAGGCCAAATGGGTTAAGAAAAGGTTATCAGAAAGATCAAATAAGTTGGACCCAGCTCCAGATCCCAAGGGATCGGGGGTAGTTAAGCCTTTGCCACCAACCGAGGCCCCAAAAAGCAGGATAAGCAGTGTAAATACTGCTAAATCTGAACCCTCAAGGACATCTCCCAGAGCGGAAACGAGAGCTGAAAGAGCCGGCTCTGATGATAGGAATCAACTAAGCAAAAGCGATAAAGGTAACCAGGCTGCCAGGCCTGAAAAAAGGCCCCAGGCCAGTAGACCGGATAACAGGCCCCAGGCTGCCAAGCCTGAAAAGAGGCCCGAGGCCAGTAGGCCGGATAACAGGCCCCAGACTGGCAGACCGGATAACAGGCCCCAGACTGGCAGACCGGATAACAGATCCCAGGCCAGTAGGCCGGATAACAGGCCCCAGACTGGCAGACCG
>CAZPSR010000054.1:0-11393 GCA_964589135.1 uncultured Syntrophomonas sp. | reverse complement strand
GACTCTATTAACTCTCAATCAACTGGTATGGCATCCTGGGAGGAGTGCTGGTAAAGGAATCAGGATTGAATAATAGGCAATAATAATAAAAGGGCTTAAGGGATTTGGCCCTAGACCGTCCCTGCCACTATCCGGCAATTTTTACGGGGTGTAAAAAAATGAACTATTGCCAAGAAAAGTCCATAAGCGCCAATACCTTATTTCATTTTACTGAAAGCTTCGAGCATTTGGCTGGTATTTTCAGCCATGCTTTTTATCCCCGCTATTGCCTGGAAGAGCAAAGTTACCTAGTGCCGGATCACCTGCCCAAATACGTAGCAATTCCCATGGTTTGTTTTTGTGATGTTCCCTTATCCCAGATCAACTACCATACTGAAACTTATGGCTACTACTGCATAGGGCTATCCAAAGAATGGGGGCAGGCCAAAGGCATTAATCCTATTATGTATGCCCTGCCCAACTCCTATGCCACCCTTTTGCTCAAACACAGCTTTGGTAAATTATACCCCTTGAATCCTGAATTGCAGCTTCACCAAAAACCGGATCTGCCAGCCCAAAACGTGGCTACCATGCTCTATTCCTTTTTCACTTTCTTAAAGCCCTATGAAGGCCAGGTTTGGAAAAATGGCAAGCGGATGAAAAACCGGGTAAAATTTTACGATGAACGAGAATGGCGCTATGTGCCGGCTCTGGACCAGCTCAACGATCTGGGGCTTATCCCGGTCATGAGCCAAGATCAATTTAATGATCCAGAAATACTGAACAATTCCAATCAATCCCTAGAGCAATCTTTTCGATTGCAATTCTCACCCCGGGATGTGAAATATATTATTGTAAAAGAGGAAAATGAAGTCTTAGCCATAGCCGACAAAATAAAAAGCCTGGATTCAAGATATACTGAAGAAGATATTAAGCTGCTTACCACCCGGATTATCTCCATGCAGCAGATCCTGGAAGACTTTTAGGCAACTGGAGAGCTTTTAAAAGTTGGGCCTGATTTAAAATCCCGCTAGTCATAGATGAGTCTTGGGAATAATCCAAAGTGCTGCTTAACAGCACTACTGAGGCAGGAAACTTTTGTTTAAGGGTTGAAGGTGACAAAAGGACTTAAACCTGCCCCTTTGTCACCCCATCTTGCTACATGAATATCTGAATAGCGTAGCCAGCCAACTCTGATAAAGGTCCCGGATATACCCCTAGGATAATGGTGCCCAGTAAGCATACCCATAAGGCTACTGCACTGCCCCAACCAAAGGATAGCGGGCTGTCATCTTTATTCTCACCTATATACATGGCCTTAGAAACTCCCAGATAATAGTAAACCGATACCATGCTCATCACCAAGCCCAAGAGAGCCAACCACAAGTAACCGGCCTCGATGGCTCCGGCAAACAAGTAGAACTTGCCGGCAAAGCCAGCCATGGGAGGAATACCAGCCAAGGATAGCATACAGATGGTCATTATAGCCGCCAATAAGGGCGAGCGTTTGCTCAAACCGGCAAAAGCTTCAATATCAGTACGACCGGTATCCACTTCTACTGCGGTGGCTACGGCAAATGCTCCCACATTGGCGAAAACATATATCATAGCATAAAACAATACTCCTTTTAAGCCATAGTTATTGGCGGCAGTTAATCCCACCAGAATATATCCGGCCTGGGCAATGCTGGAGTAAGCCAAGAGCCTTTTGACATCCCGCTGGGAAAGGGCAATCAGGTTCCCGACCATTATGGTTATGGCAGCCAGAATGGCCAAAAGCAGACTCCAGTTAAACACTGCATTAATATCCACCGCCACCATAAATACCCGCAGCAGGGCAGCAAACCCGGCTGCTTTGGAGGCCACGGAAAGATAAGTGGTAATAGGAATAGGTGCTCCCTGATATATGTCTGGAGTCCACATATGGAAAGGCACTACAGATATTTTGAAAGCGAAACCCGCAATTATCATGACTACTCCGGCTATTACCGCTGCTGAAGAGGTAAAAGAAGCCCCGATAGTAATAAAGTTAAGGCTGCCCAGACTGGCATACAGCAAGCTAATACCGAACAACAAAATGGCCGAAGAGGTAGCACCCAGAATCAGATATTTTAACCCTGCCTCACCAGAGAGCTTATCGCTCTTTAAATAGGCGGTCAGTATATAAAAGCTGATGGTCATCAATTCTAATCCTATATAAAGGGTAATAAATTCCCCGGCTGAAACCATCAGCATCATACCTAGGGTAGCAAATATCATCAGACCATAAAATTCACTCTTCTTTTCTTTAAAGCGGTCAATATATTCACCAGCCATCAGCATGACCAGGAGACCAGCAGCTAGAAATAAAAGCTTGAAATAGTTGCCATAAACATCGATCTGATATACCCCGTTAAATAAGCCTGCTTCAAGAAAAAAGTTCAGAATCAAGTAAAGCAGAATTACCCCCATTCCCGCCAGGGCCAGGACACTCCCATATTTTTGGGCCTTTTTCGGCAAAGTCAGACCAAAAATGAGTACCGCCAAGCCTAGCAGAGCCAGCAGAATCTCAGCTGCCAATATTGTAAGATCCATTACCACCAACCTCCTATCTGCAGCGGTCCCGCTTGGGCCAGCAATTCTCCTACCCCGTTATTGATTAAATCCATAAGGGTAAAGGGCAGAAAACCGCCTATGAATATGGCCAATCCTAATACTATCAGGGGCACCAGCTCTACTCCTTTCAAATCCTGGAGATGGTCCCATTTCTCGTTGCGGGGACCAAACAACATGCGCCCTAAAGCCCGCAAAATATAAAGAGCAGTAAAAACGATACCTGAAATAGCTATTATGGTTATGGCCTTATAGGTGCCAAAAGCCCCCACAAATATGGTGAATTCTCCGATAAAGTTCACCATCCCCGGCAAGCCTAAAGAGGCCAAGCCGGCTATCATAAAACCGGCGGTGAGCTTGGGCATCTGGTGAGCCAGTCCGCCAAAGTCCTCAATATCTCTAGTATGGCTTTTTTCATAAAGATTGCCGATCATGGCGAAGAATAGGGCCGCCATTACTCCATGGGCAAACATCATTATAACCGCCCCATTGATACTGATAAGATTCAAGGCGGCTATTCCCACCAGAACATAGCCCATATGGCTTACACTGGAGTATCCCACTATATACTTCAAGTCCTTCTGGCTTAAACAAATATATGCCGCATATACGACATTGCCCAGGGCCAAAACTGCAATAATAGGAGCTATTACTGCTGCTCCCGCCGGCAGAATAGTCAAGGCAATACGGATTAAGCCATAGCCGCCAATTTTTTTCAAAACCCCAGCATGAATCATACTTACCGCAGTCGGAGCTCCGGCATAACCATCTGGGGACCAGGCATGGAAAGGAAACATGGACAACAAAGTGCCAAAGCCAAAGGCCATAAAGGCAAAGACCACAATCTGAAATTCTACTCCATAATTCAAGGTGGCCAGGAAAGCCATGTCCATGCTGGGTACGCCGCTAATGGCTCTAGCCTGGACAAAGAGGGCGATCAAAGCCGTCAGTAGAAAAGCGCTGCCTATTAAGAGATATATGGTGAGCTTCATACCGGCGTATTCCTTGCTGACCCGTTTGGTACTGCCAAACATAATAACCATGAGATAAATCGGTATAACCACCACCTCATAGAACAGGAAAAAAATAAATAAATCAGTGGTAATGAAGGTTCCCATTACCCCCGCAATCAGTATCAAAAGCAGGGCAAAGAATTCCCTTACCCGCTCAGCCAGATTCCAGGAAGCATATATGGCGCTAAACCCGATCAAGTTAGTTAAAAGCAGCATGGGAATACTTATGCCGTCTACTCCCAGAGCAAAATTGACCCCCAGGTCCTTAATCCAAGGTATGGTCTCTACAAACTGCATACCACCCAGAGCTCGATCATAGCTTAGGAATATAGCTATGGACAGCAAGAGGCTAATCAGAGTGGCCAAAGCAGCTGTCCACCTTATCCCTTTATGTTGATGGGCAGGCAGGCACATGATAATCATTGCCCCTAGTAAAGGCACTATCAAAGTTATGGTTAATACTGGTATTTCATACATTACTACCTACCTCCTCTCATAACAGGGCTGATTCAACGGCTACGACTGCTAGTACCACCAAGATCAACACCCCGGCCATCATGTACATGGCATAGCTTTGTACCTGTCCGTCTTCAGTGTATCTCAAACTTTCTCCGCTTTTCCCGGTCAGCAATGCAATGCCATTTACGATCCCATTTACTACATGGATATCAAACCAGAACATGGCCCGGGCTGCGCCGTAAACCAGGACCTGGCCCAGACGGTCATATAGCTCATCAACATAATATTTGTTTTTCAAGAGCATATATACACCGCGGTATTTCTCCCTTAATGCTTCATGGCTTATCAGCTTTCTCTGGTAAATAAGCCAGGCTACAATAATCCCGGCCAGAGCAATCAAGGTCGAGGAAATCATTATAGCTGTGCTGGGCTCCGGTTGTATGCCATTCGGATGGTTTACAAAATGCCCAAAAGCATGATGCATCAGGGGCGAATTCACAAATCCCGCTCCAACCGCCGCCACCGCCAGGATAATCAAGGGTATGGTCATTACAGCCGAATTCTCCTGGGCTTTCTTCTCCCCGTAGTTGTTGCTGCCAAAGAAGGCTACAAAGATCAAACGGAACATATAGAAAGCGGTAAGGAAAGCCACGAAAGCCCCTAGAATATACAGACCCATGTTGCCACTGGCGTAAGCGGCCAGAAGTATTTCATCCTTACTCCAGAATCCTGACAAGGGGGGTATGCCGCAGAGGGCCAGGGCTCCAATAATGAAAGTCCAAGTGGTTATTGGCATCTTTTTATATAGATTTCCCATCTTCCAGATATCCTGTTCTTCATGCATAGCTACAATGACACTTCCCGCTCCCAGGAACAAGAGGCTCTTGAAAAAGGCATGGGTCATTAAATGGAACATGCCCGCAGTCATAGCCCCTACTCCCATAGCCATCATCATATAGCCCAACTGGCTCAAGGTGGAATAGGCCAGAATCCTTTTTATATCATTCTGGGCAATAGCGATGGTAGCCGCAAATAGGGCGGTGATACCACCAATAACTGCGATAAAGGTCATGGCCTGGGGTATACTGCTGAATATAAAGAAGGCTCGGGCCACCAGGTAAACTCCTGCCGCTACCATGGTAGCCGCATGAATTAACGCACTGACCGGGGTGGGACCTTCCATGGCATCCGGCAGCCATACATGCAGAGGAAACTGGGCTGATTTACCCATGGGCCCAAAGAAGAGCAAGATGCTCACCGGAACCAGAACTGCCATATTGGTGTAACCGGCCATTTCCTGCGATAATCCAGCAAAATTTAAGGTACCAAAAATAATCTGCAAGAAAAGTATTCCCAGTAAAAATCCAAAGTCTCCTACCCGATTGCTAACAAATGCCTTGATTGCAGCGTTCTTGGCCGAGTCCTTACCAAACCAGAAGCCGATTAGAAAATAGGAGCAAATTCCTACCAGTTCCCAGAATACAAACATCTGTCCAAAATTATTGGCCACTACCAGGCCTAGCATGGAAGCAGCGAAAAGGCTCTGATAGGCAAAGTAGCTGCTAAAACCAGGATCGCCTTTCATATAGCCCAGGGAATAGATCTGAACCATAGAGGCGATAGAGGTAACCACAATAAGCATTACTGCTGTTAGGGGATCCAATAAAAGACCCATGTCTACATTCAGTCCCGGCATACTGAGCCAGCGAGTGGAAAATTCGAAAACTGCTCCGCCTTCTTCAGCAAAAACGGCCAAGGCCACCGGTAAAGACAAAACAAATGATGCCATTATGGCAAATATGGATAAACCTGCTGATATACCAGGCCAGCGATGCAGCAATAAAAAAATCAAGGTGGCCGCTAGAAAAGGTAAAAAGGCTATCAGCCAGGCGTTAGGCAAAATAAATTCATACATATGCATCACCTCACCACTTCAACAGATTAAAATCGTGCAGGTCCACTGATCTGCGCTGCCGGTATATGGATATAACCAGAGCCAAACCAACAGCTATTTCAGCGGCTGCCACCACGATTATGAAAACAGAGAACAATTGGCCCACGGCCGTATCAGCTGCTATATACTTGTTAGCGGCTATGAAATTGATATTTACTGCGTTAAGCATCAGTTCCACCGACATCAAAACCGCCACCGCGTTGCGGCGGGTCAATACCCCAAAAACGCCAATGCAAAAAACTATGCTGCCCAATAATAAATAATGGGGTAAGCTGATCATTTTTTTTCAACCCCCTTTGCCAGTATGATAGCTCCCACCACAGCTACCAGGAGCAATATGGCAGCCGCTTCCATGGCTATCACATAGTCCCCCAACATCAGTTCAGCCAATAATCCCACTGAGTTGTCAGGACCTGGCCTAACTCCTAAAGGCCACTGGGTAAAGCCAATAACTGCTATCAAGGCGGTAAAGAGCATGGCGGTTATGGCACCTCCGGTGAAAACCTCGCGAGTTCTTGGACTCCTCAGGTTGCTCTCCCCCGCAGCCCGGTCCATCACCAGCATGATGGCAAAGATGATTAAAACCGATATGGCTCCAGCATAGACCAGAATCTGTATCACCCCTAAAAAGCTGGCATTGAGCTGAAAGTAAACTGCTGCGGCCCCCAGAAAGGCTAATATAAGACTCAAGGCACTGTAAATAATATTCTTAAACAGAACCACTCCCAGGGCAGCGGTAACGGTTATTCCGGCTATAAGCAAAAAAGCTAGATCATATAATGAGAAAGCTGCCAGATCAAACATCCTTTACTCCTCCTTCCCCTTCAGTCTCCTGCTTAACCCGGTTTTTCTTTTCTTTGTTAATAAACCCGGTGGCAACTTTAACTGCCTTTTCCTTATCTTTAACCATCAATTCAGCTATCTTTCCGGCCGTTTTCTGGTCAGACTGTACCAGCTCAGACAGAATATTGATATCTGCTTCCACTTCCAGCAGCTTTGACAGCACTTTTTGCGGGCTTTTCTGCAAGGCTTTTAACATAGCTGTAATCTGCTTTTGCTCTTTGTCCTCCTGCTCTTCCTGGCCGTCCTCTGCCTCATCCCATCCTTCGGGCCGCAAGTAGATCATTTTAATATCTTCCCGCCTGAACTGGGACAGCTCGAAATTATGATCAAAACTCAAGCAGTTGGTGGGACAGCCTTCTACACAAAGGTTGCAAAACATACAGTATTGAAAATCTATGGTATAGCTTAAGAGTTTCTTTTTCTTACTCTTTTCACTTTTTTCAGTTTCGAAAGACAATACATCATTGGGGCAATTATTTACACAAATACCACAGGCTATGCATTTTTTAAATTCAAACTGCAGGCAGCCCCTATAACGGGGAGCAAGGTTTGGCATTACATCTGGGTATTGCTCGGTTATCTCCTTTTGAAAAAAGTGCTTTATGGTAATCCCTAGTCCTTTAATTAGTCCCTGTCCGTGCATATTTAACACCACCCCATCCATCTACAGAAATAGATCCCCGCACCGGTCAGCAATATATTGCCCAGGCTTACGGGAACCAGTACCTTCCAGCTAAATGACATCAAGTGATCCATACGGATACGAGGGAAAGTCCATTTAATCCAGAAAAATACCAGAATAATACCATAAGTCTTAATAATAATCCATAACCAGGAAGGCAGCCAGGGTCCCTGCCAGCCTCCTAAGAAAACTGTAGCCATCAAGGCTGATACCGCTACCAGATTGGTGTATTCGGCCAGGAAAAACAGAGCCCAGCGCATTCCAGTGTATTCGGTATAGGCCCCCCCGGTTAGCTCTTGCTCAGCTTCTGGCATATCAAAGGGTCCCCGGTTTAATTCAGCAGTGGCCGCAATAAAATAAGTTATAAAGGCAATAGGCTGCAATATAATAAACCATACATTATCCTGGGCGGCCACAATGTCCTGCAGGTTCAAGGAACCGGTAATCATAACTACCCCCAGCAGGGAAAAAGCCAGGGGAATCGCATAACTGACCATTTGGGCTACTGAACGCACCGCCCCCATTAAGGACCACTTGTTATTGGACCCCCAACCGGCCATTAACAGGGCAATGGTACTGAGGGATCCCACTGAGATAAAAAAAAGCAGCCCTACATTAAGATTGATAACTTCCATGCCTTTCCCCATAGGTATAACCGTATAGAGCATTACCGCTACCACAATGAAAAACATGGGGGCGGTTTTAAAAATAAGTTTATCTGCGGCTGATGGTACAATATCCTCTTTGGTTAGGAGCTTGATGGCATCAGCAATAGTCTGGAACACCCCAAAAGGCCCCAGGCGATTGGGACCCAGTCTTTCCTGGAAAAAGGCGCTTATTTTTCTTTCCAGCCAGATCAGGATAATAATGTTTACGGTGATTATAGTAACCACCAATATCCATTTTACTAATAACAATACGGCTTCGGCCCAGGCTGGATTCAAGCCCAGGCTAATCATCCACCCGGTAAAGGCCTCCGCCAGATTGACAAACAAAGGTTCCATAAATTATTCGCTCCTCCTTTAGTCTTTATTGCTTACCTGAAGTGCACGCGAATATCTATCTATCTGATTCCCCCAGTATGGGATCCAAAGTGGCAATATTGGTAATGATATCCTGGAACACCCCACCCCGGCATATCACCGGCAATACCATAAGATTGATAAAGGATGGAGCTCTAACATGGAGACGATAGGGCTTACTGCTCCCATCGCTGACTATATAGTAGCCCAACTCCCCTTTGGCTGATTCTATGCGGTGATAGACTTCACCGGCAGCAGGTTTTAAGATTTTAGGAACCCGACTCCTTATTTCCCCTTCGGGCAGGGCCTCCAGGGCTTGTTCAATAATCCGGCCGCTCTGACCAATCTCCTCAATCCTTAGCTGCCAGCGATCCAGGGAATCCCCTCCCGTTCTGGTGGGAACATCAAATTCAAAGCGATCATATATCCCATAGGGCTCTGCTTTTCTCAGATCGTAGGCTATACCGGATGCGCGCAAATTAGGACCGGTCACTCCATATTGGATGGCAGTTTCAGGAGTGAGTACTCCTACTCCCTGCATACGGGCCACCCATATCTCGTTGCCGGTCATTAAGCCATTGTATTCATCCATCATCCGGGGAATATCCTGGACCAGGCTCTTGACCGCAGCTGTGAATCCATCGGGAATATCTGCCGCCACTCCTCCGATCCTGATATAGGAGGATATGAGACGCTGGCCTCCGGTCATCTCGAAAATGTTCATTATTCTTTCCCGGTCCCGCATTCCGTACATCAAGCCAGTGGTAGCCCCCAAATCGATTCCGGTAGCTGAAATAGCAATCTGATGGGAAGCAATACGGGATAACTCACCCATAATAACCCGAATATACTCTGCTCGTTCGGGCACTTCAATCTCCAAAAGCTTTTCTACCGCCTGGCAATACCCCAGGACCGGTAAGTTGGTAGCTAAATAATCCAAACGAGCGGTGTAGGGTACGTATTGCTGATAAGTCTTGCCTTCGGCAATCTTTTCCACGCTTCGGTGTACATAGCCCAAATGGACGATGACATCCTCTATAATCTCCCCATCCATTAATGCTTCTACATGCAAGCCCCCGTGGGTACTGGGATGGATAGGGCCCACATTAACTGTATATATATCACTTTCCCACAATTAACTTCGCCCTCCCATCATATAATCTTTGCGCAAAGGATGACCCTCGAAATCTTCGGGCAATAATACTCTAATTAGATTGGGATGACCTTTAAACTTAATGCCCATCAGGTCATATACCTCTCTTTCCTGCCAATCGGCTGTAAGCCATATTTCTATAAGGGAATCAACTTCAGCCGCCTGACGGGGAACCCGGGTTTTAACCAGGACTTTATCATTAGCGGGAATAGAATAAAGATGATAAACCAACTCGAATTCCTCACCGTAGTCAACCGAACTTAGGTTAGCCAAGTGATTAAAGCCATACCCATCTTTTAACCGGGACATCAACCCGGTGAGCTCGCCAGGATCAATATTTAATACAGTAAAGAACCGATCACTGCCCAGCTTAAGTTTATCTCCCATTAAAGCTCCCAATTCCCCCAGCATTTGTTCTAAATTAAATTCCTGCAACTCTTATCAACTCCTCCGGTAGTCTCCCTGCTGGACCTTTTCCTTTAATTCCAGCATCCCGTGGAATAGAGCTTCCGGCCTTACCGGACAGCCCGGGATATATACGTCCACCGGTATAATGGAATCAACTCCCGGCAGAACGCTATAGCCATCCTTAAAAGGGCCACCGCTGATAGCACAATTGCCCATAGCGATTACCCATTTGGGTTCAGGCATTTGCGCCCATACCCTTAATACCGCCGGCTTCATCTTCAGGGTGATAGGCCCCGCTACAGTCAATAAATCCGCCTGCCGGGGTACCGCTCTTACTACCTCATATCCGAAACGAGCCTGGTCAAATCTGCCTGCACCAGCAGCCATGACCTCAATAGGACAGCAGTTGCAGCCATAGTTTAAGGGCCAGAAGGACCAGGAGCGCCCCCAATTCCACAGCTTCTCAAAAGTTGTAACCAGCACATTGTTTCTGGCCAATTCGTCTACATCCTGTAGCTTATTGCCATTCTTTGTATCTAATACCATTCCAATGCCCCTTCCTTCCAGGCATACCATAAGCCAATCAAGAGTATGGAGATAAATATTATCATCTCAATAAAGGCAAAAGCTCCCAAGACCTGGAATTTTACCGCCCAGGGATAAAGAAACAACACTTCCACATCAAAGGCTAGAAATACCAGGGCATACAAAAAGTAATTCACCTTAAACCTGATCCAGGTCTTACCTCGGGTATCTACCCCGCACTCATAGGTAACAAATTTTTCATCCTCTGGGTCCGCCTTCGGTTTAGGCCGAAAAAGCCAGGCCAAGGCCATAGCCGCTATCGGAAACGCTATAGTTAACAATAAGAATAAGCCCAGGGCCGGATTGTCTGCTAGCAAGCCCTTCCCCTCCTTTTCTGCTTAATTTGAATCATCGGATGAAACAATTACCTCCTCTCCTATTTTCTGCAGTCACCAGATTTATATACAATTAAGCAAACATCTATCTATTTGAGATATAATAACTTTTTTTAAGAACCCTTTCCTGTCAAGAGTTCTATCATCCTCAGCAACATAAGCGTAGTGCTTGGCACAAAATAGAGTTGCCCTTCATGTGTTAGATGTTATTATACTTTATATAACTCCATGTTATTGTAAACTATGTTGCTGGGGAATCCTATAGTTAAGTTGAAAATGGATTACAGCACATAACACAATTGGCACAAAATTGCCAACTTTCATTTGGTATACTTCGTGATTGTGATCTTTTTGTCTAACTTTGTCTT
>CAZPSR010000053.1:0-11524 GCA_964589135.1 uncultured Syntrophomonas sp. | reverse complement strand
TATGACCGAGGAAATGGCGGAAAAGCTACAGTCACGAGGTATAGAAGTGTTGGTGGATGACGGCAGCCAAGCTATTTTGGATCAGGAGCTGGATAACATTATTGTGCTAGGGGGAGACGGTACCATGTTAAGAGCCGCCCGTACCTATGGTCAGGGTGAACTGCCCATTCTGGGCATTAATATGGGTACTGTCGGATTTCTCAGCAATATCGAAATAAATGAAGTGGATGAGTATCTCGACCAATTCCTGCAGGGTGATTATACCGTAGATACCATGATGATGCTGGAAGTCAATATTTACGATCAGGGTGTTCTGGCTAGTACCTCCTATTGCTTGAATGAAGTGGTAATTAAGTCCAGGATACCCAACATGGTGACTCTTAACTATCGCATTAATGATCAGCCTTGTGTACCTTACAAGGGTGATGGTCTGATTTTTGCCACCCCGGCTGGATCAACTGCGTACTCCTTGTCGGCGGGAGGTCCTATCGTTGATCCGGAACTGGAGGCCATACTTATTACTCCAGTGGCACCTTATACCTTTTCTGCCTTTGGGCAAAAACCAGCGGTAATCTCTGCCAAAAAGGTGATTCGAGTGACACCTCCTCAGTTCAGGGAGGTAGTTATCAGCCTGGATGGTCACGTAATGATGGATTTTAGGTATAATAATTCCATAGAAATAAAAAAGGCCCATCGGGGATTGCAGTTGGCCAATGTGAAGAAGGTTCCTTTTTTTTCTACCATTAATATAAGATTAAAGCGGAGTGCGGGCAAGTAATAATGTTGGACGTAACTAAAAACTCAGTATTAATGGTTAGGCATCTTCTTTATCAGCATATTCGGGCGGGAGATACAGTGGTTGATGCTACTTGTGGACGGGGGCAGGACACCCTGTTGCTGGCCCGGCAGGTGGGAAGCAGAGGAAAGGTCTATGCTATGGATATGCAGGCTGAAGCTATTGATAGTACTTATAGCCGGTTAAAGGAACAGGGCAGCCTGGACCAGCTTATACTGATTAAGGACAACCATGTTAATTTAGAAGATCACCTCCATGGAGTCAGCCCCCGGGCGGTGGTATTCAATTTGGGCTATCTGCCGGGAGGCAATAGAAGTATTATTACCCAGCCTCACACTACTATAGCTGCTCTAGAGCAAAGCATCAGGGTTCTGGCAGTTGACGGATGGGTAACGGTGGTATTTTATACCGGCCATGAAGGAGGCCAGGAAGAATATGAGGCAATCAGCCGATATCTGGCCAGGTTGCCCCAGTCCCAGGTAACGGTAATGGAGTGGAAATACACCAATCAGCTTAATTATCCGCCGGGACTCTTACTCATACACAAAGTAGGTGAGGTTTAGAAGATGAAATCACAGCGGCATTTTACTATTATAGACATTATCTCCAAAGAGCGCATAGCCACCCAGGAAGAGCTTTGTGATGCCTTAAAGATAAGGGGTTTTGATGTAACCCAGGCTACGGTATCCCGGGATATCAAGGAGCTTCAGTTGATTAAGATTCCGGATTTGGAGGGATATCGATATTCTTTGCCTGATAATACGGCATTAAAAAGTTCTCTGGAAAGAATGAAACGGGTTTTTCAGGATTCAGTGGTAAACATAGACCATAGTGAAAACATTGTGGTAATAAAGACTCTGCCTGGAGCTGCCCAGTCAGTAGCTTCCATGATAGATACTTCCGGACTAAATCGGATAATAGGCACCGTAGCCGGAGATGACACCATATTAGTGGTGGTAAAGCCGGTACAGGCAGCAGAGGAAGTTATGATCGAATTCCTTCGCCTGATAAGATAAGCAATTATACCAATGGTTTACTGTTATTGGCCCCGGATAAGCTTGATCCTGGAAAAGAGTGGGGGAAGGGGTTTATATGCTGCAGGAAATATATATTAAAAATTTCGTGCTTATAGATGAATTGCACCTGGAGCTGCAGCCCGGTTTAAATGTTCTCACTGGGGAAACCGGAGCGGGCAAATCCATTATTATTGATGCTCTGGGCCTGGTTATGGGCGAGCGCATAAACAGTGATTATATAAGAACTAAAGCAAATAAGGCCCTAGTAGAGGCCGTGTTTGATATCAGTGATAATAAAGGAGCTCAGAGCTTTCTGCAGCAAAACGCTCTGCTGGAAGAAGACGGCATCTTGATAGTGAGCCGGGAAATAAGCCCTGGAGGCCGAAACTTGGCCAGAATTAATGGCCGCAGTGTAAATATATCGATGATAAAAAACTTGACCCTAAACCTCTTGGATCTGCATGTACAACATGCACAGCTGAGCATCCTAAGGCCGGAAATGTATCTTGACTATGTAGATAGCCTGGCCCCCGGCAGTGAAAAATTATTAGTTGAGGTGCAAAATTGCTTTAAACAAATAAGGAGTCTGCAAAAGGAACTGGAAGAGCTCCAAGTCCAGGAAAAGGACCAAGTTCGCCAGGCTGATTTTCTGTCCTACCAAATAGAAGAGATTGAAAAGGCCGGCTTGTATCAGGGGGAAGAAGAGGAATTGCTCAGCCTAAGCCGCCGGATTAAAAATGCTCGCAAATTATTGGAAGGCTCCCAGGGCATCTTCAATCTTTTATATAATGGTCCTCATTCCCATAATGCCAATGATTTGATATCTATGGCCATAGATCTATGTTCTGAGTTGAGGGAAGACCCCTTTTTTACAGATATGCAGGGAAAGCTGGAAGAAATATATTATTTTCTTCAGGATCAGTCAACTCAGATAGCCTCCTATCGAGATAGCTTGGATTTTGACCACCAAGAGCAGGAAAAGATAGAAGAAAGATTATTCCTGATCAATAAGCTGAAAAACAAGTATGGCGGCAGTATAGAAAGGACCCTGGATTACCTGGAAAAAGCTAAAGCTCAGAAAGCCAGTTTGGACCACAGTCAGCTACGCCAGCAATCCTTGCTAAAGGAACTGGATGACTGGCAAGAGCAGTATTATGCAGCAGCAGTCAAACTAAGTGCCAAGCGCCAAGAGGGGGCTAAAGATCTGCAGGAAATGGTTAAAAAAGAACTAGTGGAATTGAACCTGCCCCATATACGTTTCGAGGTAAGCCTGCAAGAGGTTCAGGAGCCGGCCTACTCAGGGCTGGATAAAGCCCAGTTTCTTTTCTCTGCTAATCCCGGCGAAGAATTGAGGGCATTATCTCGAACTGCTTCGGGAGGAGAAGTATCTCGTTTTGTTTTGGCATTGAAAAAGGCTTTGGCTCAAGTATATCAGGTCCCTACCCTGATTTTCGATGAAATCGATATTGGAGTCGGGGGCAGCTCTCTGACTGCCATGGCTTTAAAGCTCTGCCAACTGGCGGCCAGCCATCAGCTTATACTGGTTACCCATTCCCCTCAGGTGGCCAGCTATGCCCGCCAGCATTACCTGATTGAAAAACAGGTTATTAGCGGAAAAACTTCCACTCTGGTAAAGGCCTTAAATGAGGAAGAAAAGGTAGCCGAAATAGCCAGAATGCTGGGGGGAGACCATTATTCCCGGTTGACCCTGGAACACGCCCGGGAAATGTATAACCAGGCTCAGAGCAAGCTGGGCTGAACTTGACCATGGCCCAAGTGAATTCCTTGCTTCTGGATTTACTATTAATAGCTACTTGACTCACTACTCTCTAATAGATCCCATACTTTATCAATGTTTAATTTTTGATAAATGCCTATTTACAGGTTGCCATGAGGCTTCCAGTATAGTTTCACCTCCTCTAGGTAAAAATATATTCTAGCAATCTACAGGGGAGTGAATCATTTTGAATAGGTGTCGAGTATATACTGGAATTATTATTTCTCTATTGTTTTTATTATTATGCTTTTCTTCCCAGGGGCGATTAATTCTTAGTTTGCCGGATAATCACCGGATGGTGGTGGGAGAGCGCAATACCATAGATATAAATCTGCCTGGACAACTGGAAACTCAATTTGAAATTCACATTCCCGGAGCTTCCCAGAGCGTCTTGGCCTCTCCCCAGAATGCACCGGTAAGTATTACCAAAAGTGATACCGGATATGAAATTGCTGCGCTTAAGCCGGGCAAGGTACAGCTGCAGCTAAAACTCTTGGGTTATATACCCCTTAAATCAATAGCCATCGAAACTATTGCTCCAAAAAGGGTAATTCCGGGTGGTCATTCCATAGGGGTCTTATTACAATCCAAAGGCATCATGGTAGTAGGATTTGCTCCGGTGGTGAGGGATAATGGGGATAAGGCATACCCGGCTCGGGATAATGGAATACAGATTGGAGATCTGATCCTGGCCGTCAATGGGCAGGAAGTAAAGAATGAAACTGATTTAGCCCAAATAGTGGATTCCAGCCAGAATCAAGGCCTGGAATTGAGAATTAAAAGAAGGGAAAAGTATTTGACAGTGCCGGTCAATGCTCAATTATGTCCGGAAACTCAAAGATATAGGATTGGGCTGTACGTAAGGGATGGAGTAGTAGGAGTAGGGACCCTTACCTTTTGGGACCCCAATACCTGGAATTATGCGGCATTGGGACATATCATTCTAGATGCGGATACCCGCCAGGGTATAGATGTATTAAAGGGCAAGATTATAAGCGCTTCCATTCAAACCATAAAGGCCGGAAAACCTGGTAAGCCAGGAGAAAAGATAGGAGTATTTGATAATTCAGGAAAGATTGAAGGAAGCATAGATAAAAACGGTACTTTTGGCATATATGGAAAAACTCATACCGAATTGAGCAACCAGCTAACGGATTATCCTCTGGAGGTGGGCTATGCCCATCAGGTTAGAACAGGTGCAGCGGAAATTTATACGGTAGTTAATGGTACGGCTATTGAGAAATTTAATATAGAAATCGAAAAAGTATATCCCGAACGTAAAAATGGCAAAGGCATGGTTATCAAGGTTACTGATCCCCGTCTTTTAAGCCTTACCGGGGGAATTATTCAAGGCATGAGCGGAAGTCCTATTATTCAAGATTCCAAAATAGTTGGAGCAGTAACCCATGTTTTCCTGAATGATCCTCAGCACGGGTATGGCATATTTATGGATCAGATTCTGTCCGATATTTCCCCTGCTGCCTCAGAGCAAGCCCAGGCCAGCTAACCCTAATAATCTACCTTATCCGGTAGCTAGCTAGCTAAGATCCTTAAAAAATTCGACAAAGCTGAAAAACCAGGCCCTGAGTTCAGGGAATCCAGGCAGAGCCTGGGCTTTGTTATAAAAGAGGCATATTTTGGGGCCATATTTATATGTACCATTATGGGGGCGGTTGATATAATATAGGGTAATTTGGTAGAAAAAAAAAAGAGGAAATGCCCATGGTATAATAGAAAAAGGATAATTAATTAATAAAAATGAGATTTATAAAGGGATGAGGAGGATTCATTTGTATGTTTAGTGAATCAAATCAAATCAAAGTTTTAGTGGCTGATGACAATAGAGAATTTTGCGGAATATTAAAGAGCTATTTTACCAATGATCCGGATTTTCAATTGATAGATGTATGTACTAATGGAATGGAAGTAATCAATGTATTGCAAAAAGAAGAGGTACAGGTATTGATTTTGGACTTAATCATGCCTTATATGGATGGAATAGGGGTTTTAGAAAAGATAAACAGCATGAATTTGGAAAAACGTCCTCGGGTCATTATTTTAACTGCTTTCGGACAGGAAAATATTACTCAAAAAGCGGTTCAATTGGGAGTGGACTACTATATTCTTAAACCCTTTGACCTGGATGTTCTTGGGGATCGGGTGAGACAGGTGGTAAGCGATATTAAAGGAGAAGATAGTCCGGTAACCATGGCTCCCACCGCTACGCCGGCCCGTAATTCCCGCAACCTGGAAGTTGAGGTTACCCGGGTGATTCATGAGATTGGAGTACCGGCTCATGTCAAAGGCTATCAATATTTGCGGGATGCTATTATGTTGGTCGTTGACGAGATTAATTATCTGGGTGCAGTGACCAAGGAATTATATCCTACTATAGCTCAAAAATATGACACTACCCCCAGCCGGGTAGAGCGCGCTATTCGTCATGCTATAGAACTGGCTTGGGACCGGGGCGATGTAGATAAAATTAATAAAGTTTTCGGTTATACTATTAGCGGTGAAAAGGGCAAGCCAACCAACTCTGAATTTATAGCTATTATTGCAGATCGCTTGCGACTGGAAAATAAGGTTAGTTAAGTCGGTTGATCTGTTGGGCAAATTATCTAGGCCGATGATGGAACGATTTGCGGCAGAAATAGAACCCGTGATTGATAGGTACTTAGAGTATCGTTGATTGAACGGGTTTTTAATCAGCCTGTTTCGCTCAATTCATCGGCTTGTTTGCGTAAATATCTGGAAAATCCTATTGAGGCCGAATAAGGGCTTATCTTGAAATGAAAGTTCCAGCTCCACCCGATTTTTGTTTTGTTAATACGATGTGTTAATATTAATTGATAGTTATTAAGGTACCAGGTTATTTCAGGAAAAATTATTGCTGAGGTGGAAAATGGTGTTAAAGGGCAGGGCCAGGCTGGATCGCAGAACCAAAAACCTGGTCAAAAGACTAAAAAGAACTGATATTGCCATTATTGATCACGATGATATTGATGAAGTGGCAGCCAACTCTTTGATTGATATAAGACCACAGGCCATTATCAATGTAGCAGCTTCCATAACTGGGCGTTATCCAGCCCGGGGGGTATATAAAATACTTAAAGCTGGGATCCCGGTTCTGGATGAAGTGGGCGAAGATATATTTTTGCAGGCCCGGGAGGGTATGCATCTTGAAATCAAGGGCAATGGGGTCTATTTAGGTAAAGATCTTATTGCCCAGGGGCATCTCCTCACCATGGAAGACGTAGAAAAGAAACTAAAACAGGCCAGTCAGAATATACAGCAGGAATTGGATCGTTTTGTGGAAAACACCCTGGAGTATGCCAAAAAGGAAAAGGATATACTGCTGGGAACCATGGAAATACCGGCTATAGACACCCATATGCTAAACCGGCATGTGTTAATTGTGGTCCGCGGCAGTAGCTATAAAGAAGATTTAAAGACTATACATTCTTATATTCAAGAAGAGCAACCGGTTCTGATCGGGGTGGATGGGGGAGCAGATGCTTTACTGGAATTTGGACTCAAGCCTGATATCATAGTAGGAGATATGGATAGTGTTTCCGATGAGGCTTTGGCCTGTGGGGCTGAGCTTATTGTACATGCCTATGCCAATGGATCTGCTCCGGGTATGGAGCGAGTTCAATCCATGGGCATAAAGGCCAAGACCTTTCCCATGCCCGGTACCAGCGAAGATGTGGCCATGATCATAGCCTGGGAAGAGGGGGCTAGTTTGATTGTAGCAGTGGGAACTCATTCTAATATGGTTGATTTTCTGGAGAAGGGACGCAAAGGTATGGCAAGCACTTTTTTGATTCGCTTAAAAGTGGGGTCTATATTGGTGGATGCCCGGGGAGTAAGCCAGCTCTATCAACATAGTGTGCATAGAAGGTATTTATTGCAGCTGTTTGCCGGAGCCCTGGTGCCTATACTGATTATTTTATGGGTATCCCCTGCCACCAAGCCAATATTTCATATACTTCTCCTGCAGCTCAAATTGTTGTTTAATATTTAATAAGGTAAATGATTGAGGTGGGTTAAAGTTGATCAATCTTAAGTATCATATCGCTTCTATTGTGGCAGTTTTCCTGGCCCTGGGTCTGGGAGTTATTATCGGCAGCACCATTGTGGGGGACGATCTGCTAGTGGAGCAACAACAAAAAATGATAGAGAGATTGGAAGAGCAATTTTATGGTTTGAAAGATCGGGAAAATGAAATGCTGGCAGATAACAATTATCAAGAACAGCTGATAAGAAATTATGAAAATTATAGTCAAGCCCTGTTGCCTTCAGTGGTAAGTGGAAGGCTGCAGGACCGCAAGGTGGCGGTGATAGTAACTGGTGACAGCGAAATACCCGCAGGTATGATTAATGCTCTTTCTATGGCTGGGGCCCAGGTGGTTTCCAAAACGGTACTGCTTTCCAACATGAAGTTGGAAGATGAAGAAAGCCTCAGTAAGATTAGAGCCTATTATGGACTTAAAGATGACGAAAGCCCAGCTACCATTAGGCAGCAGGTGGCGGATAGTGTGACCCGCATTGTTAGCAACCGGGCAGAAGAAGGTGCAATAGCTTTTCTTCAGCAAAACAATCTGGTTAAATTCAATGGGGCTAATGATATACCGGTTGACGGGATCATAATAGTGGGAGGGGCCAATAACTTCAGCAATTGTTTTGTAGACGATTTCGACAGCAGGCTGATAGAAAATTTTGTCCGATCAAATGTAAAGGTGTTTGGAGTTGAAGCAGTACAGGTAAACTATTCTTATATAGGCATATTTCAGCAGTATAACATAAGTACCATAGACAACATAGATAAAAGCCCGGGTCAGGTGTCATTGATATTGGCTATGGAAGGAGAAGCAGGCAATTATGGAATCAAGACCACAGCCCAGAAATTTATGCCTACTGTACCCTTCGATTTTAAACGATAAGAGGTAATGGGGATGAAATCAGTCATGGCAGTTATACCTGCATTTAATGAAGAAGAGACCATAGCTGAAACTATTGCCGCAGTCCGGAGGGTGCCCCAGATTAGCCGAATACTGGTGGTAGATGACGGATCCACTGATCAAACCGCTGAAAAGGCTCTGCAGGCAGGAGCTGAAGTGCTGAGATTGACCGCCAATCGGGGCAAGGGCGGAGCCATGAATCGCTCGGTGGAGTTGGTGGACTGTGATGTGGTGGTGTTTTTAGATGCTGATTTGGGAGATACTGCATCCCAAGCCGCTTTGATCATTAGGCCGATTCTGGAGGGAAGGGCTGATCTATGTATTGCTGCTTTTCCAGCTCCCAGCAAAAAAGGAGGCTTTGGTTTGGTCAAAGGAACCGCTCGGCGAGCCATAAAAAAGCTATCTGATATGGAAGTTAACTCTCCCTTAAGCGGGCAACGGGCCATGAGTAAAGAGGTATTATGGGCTTTAACCCCTTTCCATGAGGCTTATGGAGTGGAACTGGGCATGACTCTCAAGGCACTGGAGCGGGGGTTTCGGGTACAAGAAGTTATGACAACTATGAAACATAATGAAACCGGAAGAGATCTTAAAGGTTTTATTCATCGGGGCCGGCAGCTACTGGATGTGATCCGAGTCATTAGAATAGAAGAGAAAGGTGTTTGATAAGATGCTCCTGGTTATTCTGGCTTTACTGGCCGGCTTGGGATTGGAGGCTATTGTCTTATATTTTCTGCTTAGATTCTTGCAGGAGTCCGGAGCCGTGAAGGAGAATTATTTAGGCCGGGAAATTCCGATTAGTGCTGGCATTAGCTTCCCCCTGGTAACCCTGGGGGTGTATCTCTTTTATGGTCTGGCAGGCAGCTATGATTGGGCTTTCCATATATTTCTCTTGGGTATCATGACTATTTCTTTTTTGGGATTTATTGACGATATGCTGGGTAAACGAGATGTTACTGGCTTTAAGGGGCATTTTAAAGCTCTTTTTCAGGGCCGTTTGACTACCGGGGGACTAAAGGCTTTGGGCGGAGGGTTAATAGCCTTCTACCTGGCTCTTACCAACCCAACCGTTATAAATAACCTCAGTGTGGGGGAAGTTATCCTGGATACCTTGCTTTTAGCCCTGTTTACCAATATGTTGAATTTACTGGATTTAAGACCCGGGCGGGCTATAAAAGGCTTCTTATTTTTCTTGTTGCTGATCCTCCTATTGGGGGGGCTGGGAAACATGGAATGGATGTTAATAGCGCCCTTATTAGGTGCCGTTTTATATTATTTTGTCATCGATCTTAAGGCAGGAGCCATGATGGGAGATGCTGGGTCCAATGTGCTGGGCCTGGCTTCGGGGTATCTATGTGTAATTAGCCTGGGCCTGCTGCCCCGGCTAATTATATTATTGGGTCTGTTGGCTATGCATTGGTATACAGAAAAATATTCTCTATCCCAGACCATAGAAAAAGTTAGGGTATTGAAAGTGTTGGATGAGCTAGGAAGGGGTTAAGCGATGATAAATGAATCCAGGTTAATTAACAGTTTTATAACTATGGCCCAGATCCCATCTGTTTCCGGCCGGGAAGGCCAGATGAAGGATTACCTCAAGGGTCAATTCCAGGAACGGGGACTGCAGGTAATAGAGGACCAGGCTGGGGTTAAGCTACAGGGAGAAGCTGGCAACTTATGGGTCAAAATACCCGGTTCACTGGAGGCTGATACCATATTATTAGCGGCCCATATGGATACCGTAGAACCGGGTGAGGGAATCAGAGCCATTGTGGAGGATGGGGTGATAAAGAGCCAGGGTAATACCATACTTGGTTCCGATGACAAGGCTGCTATTGCCGCAATATTAGAAGCCCTGGATGTAATTCGGGAAAACCAGCTCTCCCATGGGCCTCTGGAATTGCTATTTACCGTAGGCGAAGAACAGGGATTACAGGGTGTTAAGCTATTTGATTTTAGTTCTTCCAATGCCACTATGGCCTTTGCGCTAGACGCTGGAGGAGATCCCGGGGTTATTATTACCCAATCACCCTGTCAAAATGAAATAGAATATAAAGTTCATGGGAAATCAGCCCATGCTGGAATTAACCCGGAAAAGGGCATAAATGCTATCCAGGCTGCAGCCTTGGCTTTGTCCAGGATGCCCTGTGGACGAATTGACCGGGAAACTACCTGCAACCTGGGTATTATTGAAGGAGGTACGGCTCGAAATATTGTAGCCGACTATTGCTATATTAGAGGAGAAGCCAGGAGTTTAAACCGCTCCCGGCTGGACCAAATCACCCAATTGCTTAAAGACACCTTTATTGCAACAGTGCAAGAACAGGGAGCACGGGCTGAAGTAGAGGTTAAATTCCTATATCCGGAAATAACCCTTAATCCCGAAGATCCAGTGGTATCCACTGCTGTACAGGCCATAGAGTCTATTGGTTTGCAGCCCCGGTTGGGAAGCACCGGAGGAGGCAGTGATGCCAGTATAATACACCAAGGGGGCATACCTTGTGTCAACTTGGGAATTGGCATGAATAATGTTCATACCTGTGATGAATATATTAAAACCTCCCATCTGATTAAGGATACTGAAATAATATTGGCCATAATAAAAGAAGTGGCCCAGGCCCAATGGTGAGGTGGCCTTAGATGGTAGAAATTAAGCAGGGCATACTAGGGCCGGAGTTGTTCTCCCGCCCGGGGATACAAGCATTTGAGGTTAGCATAGAAGGCCACAAGGAAAAGTGTATAGTATATCCTCAACTGAGTGGAGAGGCCAGGACTGGTGATGAAGTAATCCTAAACACTACTGCAGTAAGCCTGGGTCTGGGAACCGGTGGTTATCACTTTGTAATAGCCAATCTGAGGCTGATAGATAAACCGTTAGGGCCGAGAGGCCATATAATAAAAATGCGTTATGCTCCCCTGCAGCTCAAAGTTCTGAGCGTGGAGGAGGAGGATAGCCCTCATCGCCAGGCCA
>CAZPSR010000052.1:0-11535 GCA_964589135.1 uncultured Syntrophomonas sp. | reverse complement strand
GCACTGGCTATCTGTGAGCAAAAACAAAGACTGCATGATCCAGGTCAATACATCATCTTTAATAAGTCCATCTATTCCAATTAGGGCGGTTTTTCTGCCTGCCACCCGAAATTCCCGGACAACTATGTCAAAACTATCGCCTGCACCCAATTCCTTTTTAATCAGATTCAAGGTTTGAGCATAATCCGAGTTAAGCTTTATATGCTTTTTAAACAAAAAATTCACCTCTAGTAGCTATAGTGGCCAGTCTAATCCTTTGGATTAAATAATACCGCAGCTAAATAGCCAAATACTATGGCACAGGTAATGCCGGCGGCTGCGGCCTCAACCCCTCCGCTAAAAGCTCCCATTATACCATTATTTTCCACCGCCCTTAAAGTCCCTTGTACCAGCAAATGCCCAAAGCCGGACAGGGGAATGGTAGCTCCAGCTCCTACGGTATCCACCAGAGGCTGATAAAGTCCCAGACCGCTTAATATTGCTCCGACGGAGATATAGCCTACCAGAATGTGCCCCGGGGTAATATTGGCCTTGGTCAAATCCATAATAAGCTGACCTATCAGACATAATACTCCCCCGCCTAAAAAGGCCAAATATAATGGTGTCATTATTAAGGGACCTCCCAATCAATTTTGATCCTGTACCCTATCCATAATAATCAAAATCTAGTTTTCAATGGCTACTGCATGAGCGATTCCTGGTATGCTTTCCCCTTGAAAAGTCATGGTAGGACTCATAAGAGCTCCGGTAGCTACCAGAAGCAACTTGTTAATCTCCCCAGCCACCATTTTCTTCAGGAGAGGACCACAGAGCATGGCAGCAGCACAACCACATCCACTCCCTCCGGCATCTACATCCTGCTTTTCGTCATATAGTAAAACGCCGCAGTCACTATAATTAGGGGTAGGTAGCAAACCATCCCGGACGAAAAGCTGTTCAGCTATGGCCATACCAACCCGGGCCAGATCCCCGGTAACAATGAGATCATAATAGTCCGGTAAACGCTCTAAATCATCTAAATGAGTTTTAAGGGTATCGGCAGCAGCTGGAGCCATAGCACTACCCATATCAGCCACATCACTCTGACCCAAATCAACCACTTTGCCAATAGTAGCCGAAGTCACCCGGGGTCCTACCCCGGCCCACTCCAAGACCACTGCCCCAGCAGCAGTAGCAGTCCACTGGCTACTGGGAGTAGACTGAACCCCCTGCTCGGTAGGAAAGCGAAACTGCCTGGAAACTGCGTAATGGTGGCTGCAAGTAGCTGCCAGCAAACGGTTGAAAAATTTTCCATCAACTAACATGGATCCTATCAATAAAGCCTCAGCCATGGTGGAACAGGCTCCATACAGGCCTAGGAAAGGCCGGGCCAGGTCCCGAGCGGCATAATTGGCCGAAACCGTTTGATTCAATAAGTCTCCAGCCAAAATTATTTCCGCATCATCCACTTGCAGGTCTCGTTTATTTATTGCCAAATTAATTGCTTCTTGCAGCATTTTTTTCTCGGCTTTTTCCCAGCTGTTTTCACCAAACATATAATCGCCCAGTACCTGGTCAAAATCTCCTCCCCATGGCCCCTCTCCTTCTTTAGGACCAACTATGGAAGCCCAGGAACTAATAACTGGAGGGTTCTCAAAAACCACCGTTTGGCTTCCTTTCTTTTTATAAGCAGGCATTTATCTTTTCCACCTTTTACATAATTTCAATCAAATTGGCTAGGGTTTTCACCGGGGAATTAATAAGGCAAAATCCTTAGCTTCTAATTAAGAACTCAAGAAAACTCTAATTAAACCTATTAAGACTGCCACCGCAAAACCGAATACCAGAGTCGGTCCAGCTACACTGAATATCCTGGCTCCCACTCCAAATATATATCCCTCTCGCTTGTATTCCATGGCTGAGGCTACGATAGCATTGGCAAAACCGGTTATCGGCACAATGGATCCAGCCCCGGCCTTTTTCCCCAATTTGTCATAAATACCAATACCAGTAAAAAAAGCGGCCAGAAAAATCAAAATACAGGAAACTGCTGAACCAGAATCAGTTCTGCTCCAGCCCAGGGTCAAGAGGTAATTTACCATTACCTGTGCAAAACCGCAGATAGCCCCGCCTACCATGAAAGCCCAGATACAGTTTTTAATCACATTTGGTTTGGGCTTTATTCCATCCACCAGGTTCTGATACTCCTGTATCTCTATTTGGTGCCTTTGTTTGGCATTAATACTCAAACTAATCGCCTCCCGATAGAGGATATTATTGGCTTTTAAAGATCTTCTTATTCATAGGCTTTCCATCTTTATAATCTACCGGCTTACCAGACTTGGTCCTGGCCCTTCCCTAGAAATTTTGGCTGGCTCTAAAGTAATACCTATTCTGTCACCTTTCCTTTCTGGCTTTGCTTCTGACTACAAGGCCAGAAAACAAAAAAGAGCCTTACCGGCTCGGAGGGGAAAAGTGGAGGTCATTATTCCAACAGCTGTTTTAGCTTCTTAATGGCATTCTTTTCTATTCGGGACACCTGAACCTGGGATACCCCCAAATCTCCTGCTATCAGAGACTGGGTTTCATCCTTAAAATACCTTCTGATTATCACCTCCCTTTCCCGCTCATCCAAGGCACTCAATGCTTCCCGCAAGGCTATTTTTTCTAACATTATGACGCTGCCTTCATTAGCGGTCAGCCTATCCAGCATGGATAAATTATCATTTTCCTCCCGGGGCAAAACATCATTAATATAAGCTGGGGCCTGACAGGCTTCAATGGAAATTACAATATCTTCTTTATCCATATCCAACAATTGGGCGATTTCATCTATCCCGGGTTCCCGCCCCAGTTCCCCTCTTAGTTGGTCCTGGGCCCAGCGTATTTTACCATAGGTTTCCTTTAAACCCCGTTGGACTTTTACTATACCATCATCCCGCAAAAACTTCTTGATTTCGCCGATTATCATCGGTACCGCATAGGTGGAAAATCTAACCTCATAGCTAAAATCAAATTTATCTATAGCTTTTAAGAGACCGATAGATCCCACCTGAAACAAATCTTCATATTCATAGGAGGTGTTCTTAAACTTCTCCAAAACCATATATACCAAACCAATATTGGCTTCATGAACCTGAGCCCGAGCCTTCTCATCACCGGCCTGAGCTTTGGCTATCAGCTTGTCGTTATCATGGTAGGAATTTAAGGAGGACATTTTATCCCCCCCTTAAGCATAAGCTTCCTGGTCTTTGCTCATAAAACTCCTTCTCATCTGAACACTGGTTCCTTCACCGGGCTGGCTTATGACTTCCAGCTCATCCATAAAAGATTTCATAAAAGTAAAACCCAAACCCATTCGACTTGGCTCACTGGAATACGAGGGTTGCAGTACCCGGTCCACATCATCTATACCCTTGCCATAATCTTCTACAATGATTTCCAGGGTGCGCTGATCCAGCAAGGTGATTACAATACTTATCAACTCAGTACTCCGATGGTCATAGGCATGAATTATGCTGTTGGATACCGCTTCCGAGACCACCAACTTAATCTCATCAATCTCTTCCAGGGTACACCCGAGTTGAGCAGCGAAGGCACCTACACAAGCCCGGGCAAAAGAAATATTTTCCGGTTGACTCATTACTTCCAATTTACAATAATTTCTTACATTCATCATAAAAGTCCAGTCTGAACTGGAGTTCACCTCCCCTGAAGATTAATTACATCCTGTTCACTCCGGTATATGGTAGCTAGTTTGTTTATCCCCGAGAAATATAAAATTTTCTCCACCTGGGGCCTGGCTCCTGCAATATACATCTGCCCATTTTGGCTCTTGACTTTTTTGTAACGGCCCAGTATCATTCCTAAGCCTGAGCTATCAATGAAACTCACCTTTTCCAAATTCAAAATTAAATTCTTTATTTCACTGCTTTTGTCTATCTTTTTATCAATATCTTCCCGTATTTGATCTGCCACCAGCATGTCCAATTCCCCTTTAATTCGAACTATCAGCGTATTTCTTACCTGCCTGAATTCAAGCTCCATATATTATCCCCTCCCGCTTTTACCCTGACATAATATAGGTTCTAGCTGGGAGGGGTAATCTCCTTCCACAAAATTCCATTTATAATAGATAAGTTTCGGCAATCATTTTCAAAAACTGCCTTATTAAACCTCCCCTCTGTACATCCTGGGCCGCATTCAAATTCACCTTTTTAAGCAGCTCCTTATCCTGATAAATCATAAGTTCGCCCATTTTTTGTCCTGCTTTTACCGGAGCATCAATATAAGCATTAAGGCTCTTTTTATAGCTTATCTTATTTTCTTCTCCCTTAACACAGATTACTCCCGCATTTTCTCCGGCTACCACTGCAACCTGGTCTTGTTCCCCTTTACCCACCTGAACCGTGCCACAGGTACTGCCTGGGGCAAAAAAGGACTTGAAATTATACTTGGCAAAACCATAATTAAATAGCTGCATAGAATCCCGGAAATGGCTTTGGGGAACGGGTGAGGCCATAACCACCGCAATTAAGCGCAAATCATTTCTTTTTACAGTTGAGGTTAAACAATACTTGGCTTGATCAGTCCAGCCGGTCTTAAAACCGTCGGCCCCTTCGTACCACCATAAGAGTTTATTGGTGTTAAATAGTTTGAATTCGCCCTGTCTTAAATTGTATTCCTTGATGGAGGTATATTCCAACATTTTAGGCAGCTCTAAAGCATGACGAGCTATAATGGCCATATCCCGGGCGGTGGTATAGTGCCCTTCTGCCGTAAGACCATAGGCATTGATAAAATTGGTATTCTTCAGGCCTATCTTCTTGGCTTTTTGGTTCATACGCTGAACAAAGTTTTGGTGGGTACCATCCAGGTGTTCAGCCACTGCCACACAGGCATCATTGGCTGAACCTACTGCAATGGCAATGAGCATATCTTCGTAGGTCATCTCTTCCCCCGGTGCCAGATAGACCTGAGATCCCCCCATTTTCCACGCATTTTCACTTGTCACCACCTTGTCTTTTAGTCCAACTTTCCCTGCTTGCAGGTCCTCCAAGGCTAGCATCAGAGTCATAATTTTGGTCATGCTGGCCGGTGACAGTTTTTTATCTTCATTTTTTGCCAAGAGTATCTTGCCTGAATCAGCATCTATTAAGATATAACTTTCAGCCGATACTTCAACTACATCTGCTTTAACGGTCATAGGGAACAAGAAACAACAACAAAACGCAAGAACCAGCAGCAAAGCAGTCCGTCTTTTATCTGGCATACAGGTTCTGCACCTCCTGAATAAATTGTTTATTAATTATATTGGAGGTAGCAGGCTATTATTCCATCTGCCTTGAAGCCTTAAGAAGTGGTGTTTCCCCAGGCAGGCAATATTAAAGCCTAGTAGCATTTTATTTGATTATATCTAATACCAGCTTTCTCTTGGGGGGCCGTTCCCGGGTAATTAAATAAGCCCGGGAAACCTCCAGGCTGGCTTCTTCAATCCTCTTCTCATCATTTACATGCAGCAGGGCCAGAACCTCCCCGGCTTGTACTAGATCTCCCGGCTTTTTCAATAACTCTACCCCTACTGCATAATCTATACTGTCTTCCAACCTTTCTCTGCCAGCTCCCAGGATCATAGCCGTATGACCTATTGAATAAGCATTTAGTTCCTTCACATAGCCACTCTGCCATGCTTTTATCTCTATCTTGGAGCGAGCCTGGGGAAGACCGTAGTTTTCCTGAGCTAATTCTCCTCCCTGAGCAAAAATCATCTCCTGGAATTTGTTCCATCCCTGGCCTGATACCAGAATCCGTTTCACCCATTCCCTGGCTTCTTCCAGGCTGGAAGTCTTTTGGCCTAATAGCAGCATATACGAGGCCAGAACCAGGCATAATTCCAACAGGTCCTCGGGGCCCTGGCCTTTAAGGGTGTCGATGGCTTCCTTCACCTCCAGGGCATTGCCCACCATTCGCCCCAGGGGCTGCTCCATATCACTTAATACTGCAACTACCTGGCGGTCAGCCATTTTCCCAATCTCCACCATAGCCCGGGCTAGTTGCTCAGCCTCCTCCTGCTCTTTCATAAAAGCACCTTTTCCTACTTTAACATCCAAAATTATACCATTGGCTCCGGAAGCAATCTTCTTGCTCATAATACTGGAAGCAATCAAAGGAATACTTTCCACGGTTGCTGTTACATCCCGGATGGCATATAGTCGCTTATCGGCTGGAACCAGGTTTCCGCTCTGAGAAATAACTGCCGCTCCAACTTGCCGTACCTGTTCAACAAAGTCAGCAAATCTTCGTTCTGCTTGAAAACCGGGAATGGAAAGATACTTGTCCACTGTTCCTCCCGTGTGACCCAGACCCCGCCCCGACATCTTGGCTACTGGAATTCCGGCTGCCGCCACCAGGGGAGTAACAATGAGGGTAGTCTTGTCTCCCACCCCTCCAGTGCTGTGCTTATCTACCTTAATGCCGGGAATAAACGATAAATCCACCACCTCACCGGAGTAGGCCATGGCCATGGCCAAGTCCCGGGTTTCTCTATCATCCATGCCCTGGAAATAAACCGCCATAGCCCAGGCCGCAATCTGATAATCGGGCAGAGAACCGTCGCTGATTCCATTAACCAAATATGCAATCTCCTTTTCGCTTAAGGTCTGACCATCTCTTTTTTTTCTGATAATATCCTGAAAATTCATCTTTAGCTCCTTATAACTGCAATCCCCCTGGCTTATTGGCCACCAGCTTTGCACCTAGATTTATTCCAATCATGAACTTGGGAAAGTCCCAGACCATTAAAAAGGTCGGAATATACCTGTGTTTATCTTGCACCCTTACCCCAACCCACCTTCACTTAAGCTCTGATCAAATCCCAAAAACTCTCACCTGCTAATACAGAGGCATCAACTTCCAGATAATTGGCAATAGTACGGCCCAGGTCAGCAAAACATCCTCTGACTCCCAGAGCTATTCCCGAAAGGCTCTGCTGACCGTAGACCAGCAGGGGTACATATTCCCGGGAATGGTCAGTACTGGGAGTGGTGGGATCATTGCCATGATCAGCGGTGATAAACAACAAATCTCCCGGTCTCATGAATTCCAAGAGTACTCCCAGACCCTGGTCAAATTCCTCCAAAGCTCCTGCATAGCCAAAGGCATCATTACGATGTCCATAGCTTTGATCAAAATCCAAGAGATTGGCAAATATTAGGTCTCCTCTTCCCCCTTGCACCAGTTCCAGGAGTCTTTGCATCCCTTCCTGGTTGCTGGTGGTAGGATATGATTCACTTAATCCCCTACCGGCAAACAGGTCCTTTATTTTGCCTACCCCTATAACAGTCAGCCCCTGGTCCAGCAGGATATCCAGCAAATTTCTCCCTGGTTCCAAAGAGAAATCATGGCGATTGCTGGTCCTGGTATAACTACCCGGTTTTCCTATAAAAGGGCGGGCTATCACCCGGCCTACTCCATTTTCGTCCATTAACATACCCCGGGCTATCTGGCACCATTGGTATAATTGTTCCACTGGTACCACCTCTTCATGGGCTGCAACCTGAAACACGCTGTCGGCGGAAGTATATACTATGGGATAACCGGTGTTCATGTGCTCGGCTCCCAATTCATCTATGATCTGGGTGCCGGAAGCCACCTGGTTGCCCAGGGTCTTTCTACCAATAGCCCTTTCGAATTCATCAATAATTGCTTGGGGAAAACCCTGGGGGTAAGTTGGGAATGGTTCATCCCGGATTAAGCCCATCATCTCCCAATGACCCACGGTACTGTCTTTGCCGCAGGATCTTTCTTCCATTTTCCCATAGGCGGCAGCAGGGTTGGTGGCGGGCTTAACCCCGGGAATGGTTTCTATATTACCCAGTCCCAACCTTTGCAGGTTAGGAAGTTTCAGACCCCCTACTGCCAGGGCGGTATTTTTAAGGGTATGGCTGCCCTGATCCCCATACTGGTAGCTATCCCTCATCTCGCCTATCCCTACTCCATCCAATATTATTAAAACCGCTCTTTTCCTCAACTTCATACCTCCATAAAAACCCGGGGCAGCTCTCGCCCCGAAATTAACTATTGCTCATTATCAGTATTATTATCTGCCCTGGACCTTACCCTTATGACCTGCCCTCTAAGCGGCCCGGTGATTTTCCTGGCCCTTCGGTCCTTAAAGTTATCTTGTTTTCCTGCCTTAGGCCCGGGGATGATACTGTTGATATACTTCCCTCAATCGGGACCGGGTCAAATGAGTATATATCTGGGTAGTAGATATATCTGCATGACCCAGCATCTCTTGCACTGCCCGCAGGTCAGCCCCGTTTTCCAAGAGATGGGTGGCGAAAGAATGCCGCAAAGTGTGGGGGGTAACTTCTTTATCGATTTCTGCTGCATTGGCATAATTATTCAGTATTTTAAAAAAGCCCTGTCGACTCAAACCCCTTCCCCGGGCATTTAAAAAAAGGGTTTTTTCCTTGAAGTTTTTACTGAGCAGATTGCGGGAGCGAGCCAGATATCTCTGTACCCAATCACTTGCAGTCTGATTGACCGGTATTATTCTCTCTTTTCTTCCTTTGCCCAAACAGCGCAGGAAGCCGGCGGTAAAATTAATATCATCCACCTGCAAGGAGAGCAGTTCGGATACTCTCACTCCAGTCCCATACATTAATTCCAGCATGGCCCGGTCTCTTAATCCCAGGGGCATTAAGACCTTGGGGGTCTCCATCAGCCTGTCCACTTCTTCCACCGAAAGTACCCGGGGCAGTTTTCTCTTTATTTTCGGAGTTTCCAAATCCCCAGCCGGATTTGTCCCTATAAATCCATCCAAGATCAGGTATTTGTAGAAAGTCTTGATACTGGACAAACTACGGGCAATAGTAGAGTATTCTGCCCCGGAATCCACCTGCCAGGCTAAAAAAGCAATAATATCTTGCTTGCTTATTTCTTCCAGGTGCTTATAAGCCATGGTATCCCGGATAAAGGCCATAAACTTTCCCAAGTCACGTCGATAGGCAGCCCTAGTGTTTAATGACAGTCCCTTTTCAAATTCCAAGTATTCCATAAAAGATGGTATATGGCCGTCCATTCACTTACTCCTGCTTTTTGTTTCTTAGTTTGACATAATACAGCCCTTTTCCTTCCTGCCGCTAACGCTCATAATAAAAATCCTGCAGTTTGATAACAAATTGATCCAGAATTTGGTTGAAGGTGCCGGAACTTTCCTCCCTTTCTACCCGCATGGGATTCCCAGTCGGATGTTCGTCTTGCAGCCATCCGCTTAGAGCTGGTACCTGCTTTACCAGCATCCCAGTAATAGCTGGTACGGCTACCACAAATGCCCCAACTAACACCAGTATACCCAGAAATTTGACTAACTTTTGTTTCCATCTGCCCGTAACTAAGATCACATTTACCACCCCTTAAATTTATTATCCCAAGCAACCCAGGAGCCAAGGTGAAAGATAAGCCTCAACCAAAGCCCCCAGCCCAAAGACCAAAAACAATAAGAGCATTACGGTACTATAAGCCAGTAAGGCTATCCCCAGCTTAGTAGTGCCGTCATTTCTGCTTTTAACCAGGTAAAGAGAAAAATTCATGGCCACTACTCCAGCTATAATAAGTCCCGGAATATAGAATAGGTTTTGCGGCAATACTGATACCAAACTGACTATGACTCCGGTCCCAGCTTTTTGCTGAAAAAGAAAGCCCAGGGTAAACCCCAGAGAAAAAGCCCGCAAAAAAATTACTACCATGATTAACGGAAGTCCAATAACAGTAAGCCCAAGCAGCCAAATACTTAATAGGGTTTCGCCCTGCTTGACAAAAGCCACTGCCAGGATATTTCGGCCAAACAATTCTCCTTCCAATCCTCCCCGCAGGTAATCATCCAAGAGCTTAAGCAAATACTGTTGAACCTCGTTATCTAACCCCTTTACATTGAAAAAACCCAAGATCAGGCCAAATATAAAGATTCCCAGAACCAACATATACTGAAGGGAGTTGTCTTTCAGATGCTGCCTGATCCTGTATTTTAGCTCCATAGTCCGTTACCTGCTTTCCTGGAAAATAGATATCTTTTTTGCACTTTGTACCATTAATATTTTGTTTGGCCGGAGTTTATGCACAAAGAATTGAGCCAAGAAATACTCTTGACCTTATGATGGGCAAAATGATGATGTTGAAGGGGTTTAAGGGCAGTGGGGAAGCACAGGCTTAAACCGTCCCCACTGTTATAGGAGATTGGCGATAAATTGGGCGGCCAGCATATCCTCCATGGAGTTGCGACTGGCGGCAATAATAGCTATACCAGGATCATCTTCCCGCATATGTTCTTGGGCTCTTTTTACGGCCGACCAGGCTGGTTCCATGCCTTTCTGGGACAGGGTGCGGGCAATGGTTCCGGTTATGACCCGGTCGCTAAGGTTATAGGCAGCATCAAAGGCCACCCCGCCAGTATCTGTCACGGCTACTACCACCCGGTTCTTCATATCAGCCATACGTGGCGTTTCAGCCCCTATATTGGGCAAGATGGCTTCTACCAGACCCTTTTCTTTTTCAATCCCTTTTAATACTTTTTGACAACGGGACATCCTTTCTACCTCAGTACCAGCCCGGGGTTCTGCCACCAGAATGATTCCGGTTTCCAGGGTTCGGGACAGCCGGGCAGCCTTTTGTCCGATTTGCTCCGGATTAACCAAGACCGGAGCCCGGGTAAAATCAGGGCTACACCCCAAAACAGCCAACGCCCCGGCATCCAAGGCGCTTTCCAAGGTGGTAGACATGTCGATAACATCTACAATCATTACCAGCAATCCTTCCCGGGCGGCTTGATAGGCTCCGCTGGCATCACAACTAATCACTACCCTTTTGAACTTTTCCATAATGTCCTCCGCCTCCTGGAATAATTGGCAGTCTTCCCGTCCTCATCTTCATTACCAGGGCAGCTGTTTTTTCTCCAGCTATCCGGGCTAATTCTCTTTCATCTGCCTTTTCTATTATAGTTATTTCATTTCCAAAGTATCCCAGCATTTTTTCATAACTTTTCGGTCCCACTCCAGGCAGTTGCTTTAGGGGAACCCGATAATAATACGGTGGTCTGTTAGCCGGATGAGATGGCTCTTCCCGGTCCCGAATAAGAGCAATCCGATCATATACTCCCATCACTATTTTATCACTGCCACATCGATGGCATTGGCTTACCGGGGGTAATTGATCACTTATAGTAGAACAAGCTAGACAATAGCTGCGGTGGTACTTGCCCAAACGGGGGTCCATCCCATGGGTGGCTCTGATGCCTCTACCTTGGCCCAGAAGAGCACTCTGCCAGGCCTGGAAGGAGACGGTGGGTAAATCATATACGGTGAACTCCCTGCCCATGGTGGCTAGAGAGTGGGCATCGGAACTGGCTGTATAGGCGAAGCGGTGCGTATCGTGGATGCACTGGGCCATGCTGGTATCAGCACTTAAGCCCAATTCTAGGCCCGCTAGCAGCTCTGGTTGGGTGAACATCTCACCAAGCTTGGTCACGCAGTTACCGTAAACACCCTTATGGGGAGT